>CALLYA010000380.1 GCA_937875495.1 uncultured Verrucomicrobiota bacterium | reverse complement strand
TGCGTTGCCTCCAGGCAATTGTTGCCGATCAGTCAGATCATTGTCTGAATCGGAATCGATTCTGACCCCGATTCCGATCTTGCTTCGCCATTGACCTTTTCGGACGACCTCTAGATATGCCGTTTCAGCAGACCAATGCAGTGGCAAGCATCACAGCAACCCCCACGAAAACCTCTCCTTCCGAACCTTCGTGTCTTGCCTGTTTACCTTTCACCCTCCCTCCTCACCCGGACCCTGAGACCTGTCTTGGTGGCCCAATAGGGTTTTCGGACAGCCTACAGCAGGGGGCAGACAGCCCTTAATCCCCAGAACCACATTGAAAAACAGACCCCACGAAGCCGCGGTAAGGGCCCAATCCGTGGCCTTCAACCCACGACGCGTGAACGAGTCCGGTCTATAACAGATCTTTCAACGCCGCATCCTCTTGTTCTCCCGCGGCAAGCAGGGCATGGCACTCATCGGATTGCTGAAACGCCCGGAACCGCTCCATCAGGGAGGTGTCGCCGTCCGATTCCGCCTGCCGGAAAAAGAGTACAAGCTGCTTCAGAAAGCTGGAGGTCACCCCACTGACCAGGTGTTCGATCTTACAGGCATCGATGTCGGCCTGCTCAGGATCCTGCCCGAGGATGTCCACAAAGAGCGCAAGGAGGACTTCATGACGGGCGGCAATGCTCTGGGCAACCCTTTCCCCCTGGTCCGTCAGCTGCAAAAAACGGTTTTTGTCTTCCTTTATGAGGTCCCGTTCCTTTAACTTCTTGACCGTGATCGAGACGCTCCCCTTGGTGATATCCAGCAAACGTGCGGTATCGGAGACACGCGCGTACCCCTGGCTCCGGACCAGGCGATCGATCGCCATAAGGTGGTGTGCCGCACTGTGGCTCACCAGGTTCTTGTCGAACTGTTTCCAGACCTCCATTGGGGTATCCTCTACATCAGCGATGAATTCATTGCAACTGAAACCGGCGCGCGTTGACACGCGTCCGCCCCAGTCATAAGGTCCGCAGCTATGGAAAAGACTCAAGCTCAGCCCGGCGCGAACCCCTCGCCCGCATTTCACTGCCAATTTCGATGCATCAATCCCGAATGCCAAGCCACATTCGCAACCAATGAGATCATCTACCGCTGCAACCGGTGCGGTGAACTCCTGGAAGTGGAGCATGATGTCGAGGCATTGCGCCAGATCCCGGCAGCCGACTGGAAGGCACTCTTCGAGAAGCGATTCATGGGGACGCATTGGCCCTATGGCTCAGGCGTCTGGGGTAAGAAAGAATGGATCCTCCCGAACATCGACGATTCCAATATCGTATCCATGTTCGAAGGCGGCACCAACCTTTTTTGGGCCGAGCGGTTCGGCCACCAGATCGGTGTCGAGGATCTTTGGGTCAAACAGTGTGGTAACAGCCATACCGGCTCCTTCAAAGACCTCGGGATGACCGTGCTCGTTTCCCAGGTCCGCCAGCTGATCGGTGAGGGCAAGCCGATCCGGGCCGTCGCCTGCGCTTCCACCGGGGATACGTCCGCTGCCGTTTCAGCCTACTGCGCTGCCGCTGGAATCCCATCCATCGTCCTGCTGCCGCGCAATAAGGTGTCGACCGCACAGCTGGTTCAGCCCCTTGCCAACGGCGCACTCGTGCTCTCCCTGAACACCGATTTTGATGGGTGCATGCGCCTGGTTCAGGAGATCACCAAACGTCCCGAAATCTACCTGGCCAACTCGATGAATTCCCTGCGCGTCGAAGGGCAAAAGACAATCAGTATCGAGCTGGTCCAGCAATTCGACTGGGAAGTGCCCGATACCATCATCATTCCCGGCGGCAACCTCGGCAATGTCGCGGCTTTAGGGAAGGGGTTCCTGCTGGCCGAGCGCCTCGGACTGATCGACCGGCGCCCCAGGATCGTACTCGCTCAGGCCGAACACGCCAACCCTCTTTACCGTGCTTACCTCGAGGGCTATGAGAATTTCCGGCCGGTCACCGCACAAAAGACCTTCGCCAGCGCCATCCAAATCGGGAATCCCGTTTCGGTCCAAAAGGCGATCCGTATCCTCGAGCAGTTCAATGGCATCGTCGAACAGGCCACCGAAGAAGAGCTCGCCAATGCCGCGGTCCTCGCCGATCGCACCGGCATGTTCAATTGCCCGCATACCGGAGTCGCCCTCGCCGCACTGATCAAACTCCGAAATAAAAATATCATCCAGAGCCATGAACGAGTCGTCGTGATCTCCACCGCCCATGGGCTCAAGTTCACGGATTTCAAAGTCCAATACCACCTCAAGCAACTGCAGGAAATACCCTGCACCTACGCGAATCAACCCTACGAAATCGAACCGGAGCTCGACGAAGTTCTTCGCGTGCTTGATCGCCAGGCCGATGCGGAGTCGGATCCCCAAAACCCAATCCATCCCCTCTCATGAATTCCATCCCATCGCCCCCGATTCCGGCCCCCAAGCCCTCGAGCTTCTCCCCCATCTGTCAGCCCAGACTCGCCACCCAGGCGATCCATTGCGGTGAAGCCCGGCCAGAAGCGCTCCACTCGATGACCACCCCCCTGGTCCTGAGCTCCACCTTCACCTTCGAAAACACCCAGGCGTTGATCGACTTCATGGAGCATCGGGTCGAACGTACCGAGGAATACGGCCGCTACGGGAACCCGACCCAAAGGAGTACCGAACGTAAGCTCGCTGGGCTCGAGGGCACCGAGACCGCCCTCCTCTTCTCCTCCGGTATGGCAGCAGTCACCACCACCCTGCTGGCCCTGTTGCAACAGGGAGACCATGCCGTGTTCACCAATGACTGCTACCGCAAGACCCGCCAATTCGCCTCCACAGTACTCGCGAAAATGGGGGTCGCCTTCACGATGGCCGCCCCCGCACTCGACGCCATTGAAGCCGCGATCCAGCCGAACACCCGCCTGGTCTTTTCCGAATCGCCCACTAACCCCTTCATGAATGTCCTCGACCTCCAAGGCCTCGGCGCCATGGGCAGGAGGCACCATGTCTGCACCATTATCGATTCCACCTTCGCGACTCCCTGCAACCAACGGCCCGCGGAGTTCGGAATCGATCTGATCATTCACTCCGCCACGAAATACCTGGGCGGACACAATGACATGCTCGCCGGGGCCGTCTTGGGCCCCGCCGAACTCATTCAGGCGGTGAAAGACTACCAGGGCATGCTGGGCTGTATCCCCGACCCACACAGCTGCTATCTGCTCCAACGGGGGATCAAAACGCTTCCCTTGCGGGTTCGACAAATCAATCAAAGCGGCCTCCAACTCGCCCGCTACCTGGAAGGCCACCCACGGGTCCGTCGCGTCTGGTACCCCGGGCTCCCCTCACACCCGAACTACGCTCTCGCACACCGGCAGATGAGCGGGTTCGGAGGGGTCGTCAGCTTCGAAATCGAGGGGACCCTCAAGGACGGCGGCCGATTGATCGATGCCATGCGCATCCCGCAGATCGCCCCCAGCCTCGGTGGAACCGAGAGCCTGATCGAACAGCCTGCCCTGATCTCCTATTATCACGCGGCACCGGAAGAACGCCGAAAAGTCGGCATCTCCGATCAGCTCATCCGCCTCTCCGTCGGCCTCGAAGACCCCGAAGACCTCATCGCCGATTTCGAACAGGCCTTTCGCTCGCTTTGAATCCCCTCCCCAACCAGTACCGGCACTGTTGAATTCCACCGCACATAAAATAATTCCCGTCCTTATGCGTAACAAACATGTGAGCGTCCAACGATTTCCATCCGCCGTCTTCCCGGCACAACCCCCCTGGAGGTATTCCGTGACCGGTATCTTCGCCCGATTTGCCTTGATCATCGCCTTCTGCGCAAGCATACCGCCCGCTCACGCAGCCAAGTTGCTCGCTCGAGGCTCCTCCACCGAGACCGGGATGATCGTCAACCGGAACGAGCCTGAAACCGACAAGCCGGCAGTGGTCCCGAACATCGCGCAGAGATACGCCCTTGCCGTCCGCCAAATCCTGGAGGGAGACCGGCTGTTCACCGAACAGAAATACAACGACTCCATACCCCACTATCGCGAGGCGATACGCCAGTTGGAGTCCATCTCCAACGAGGAGCCCGGCTGGAATCCGGCTCTCCTCGACTTTCGCAGGAACCACTGCCAGCAAGCCCTCGGCAGCTTTCGGGAAAGTAAATCAGGGCAGGTGCGCACCGTCCGGCTCAGTGAGTCGGTCGCTAAGGCGAAGGAAAAATCGAAGGTGATCGCCTCCGGTCCGAGTCGGGCCGAATCCACGCCCAATGTATCGAGGACCAAACCGCAAACCACTCACGCATCCGCACCTGAGACTCCGGACAATGGGCCGGCACTTCAGCCCTCACAGGGAGCCGAGTCCGAGCATGTGCCTTCAATCGCCCCCTCACAGGACACAACCGAACAGCTCACTCAGGATGCAGCCGCTCCCGGAACCATCAACGAAGAGGAGGCGGCTCAGGCACATGCCGTTTCCGCCCAATTGCACGACGCCCTCCAGGAGATCGAGGGTATGCGCTCCCGCCAAGCTCTGCTGGACCGCCAAATCCAAGAGCTCACCAGCCGCAATCTCAGCTTGGAAGAAGCACTGAAGACGGCCGAGGCCGCCAACCTGCCGGATGCCGATGTACTCGCGGAAAAGGACGAGCAGATTGATCTGCTGCGCCGACAGCTGTCCCAAGCACGAACCGTCCGCCAGGAGCAAGAAGGCGCCGCCGTCCGCGATAACCAGAGGTTGCGCGCGGCACTGGCACGCGCCATCCACGAACTGCGCTCGGTGAAACCCGAGCTGGCCGAGCAACTCGAAGGCATGGTCCAGGAACCGGACCAGGTGCCCACCCCTGAATCCTAGCAAGAGGTTGTCCGAAAAGGTCAATGGCGAAGCAAGGTCGGGGTCGCTATCGAAAGGACGCGTGATGGGATTCGGCCATAAAAAACCGGGTACCGCTGTTGCGGTGCTGACACACCTCGGCAGCGAAGCTTGAGCGGTCCATGAGGGCCAGATGCCGGAATTCCCCTCGATTACCTCGATTACCTCGATTACCTCGATTACCTCGATTACCTCGATTACCTCGATTAACTCGATTAACTCGATTAACTCGATTAACTCGATTAACTCGATTAACTCGATTACCTCGATTAACTCGATTAACTCGATTAACTCGCCCCCGACCTCGCCCCCGACCCCGACAATGATCGGATTGATCGACAACCATCTTCTGGAGGCGATGCCTGGAGGCGCGCGCCTATTCGAACAACCTCTAAGCCCCCTGCCTGCTTAATGCCCGGGCAGAGCAGACTCCTGGCGTAAGGGAAAGAGCAGCCTGAAACAGGCGCCCTGCGACTCCTCGCCTTCCACCTCCACCCCGCCACGGTGGAGGTCCGCCACCTTCTGCACGATCGATAAACCCAGCCCGAAACCGCCTTTTCGGCCACTCAGGAATGGTTTGAAGAGGGTTTGGTAGTCCTCGTCCGTCAAGCCCTTGCCGTTGTCCTCTACACTCACGCTGATCGCTTCGCTCCCCTTGGGACCGGCCGCTCGGAGCCCAATCCGCACCGTCAGCTCCCCTCCCCTCGGCATCGCATCCAGCGCGTTCATGACCAGGTTCAGAATCGCCTGGCGGACCAATCCCGAATCCACCTCCGCCGGCGGTAGGCCCTTAGCGAAAATCCTTTGGATCTGGACTCCCGATTCCGCCGCCTTCAACCGGACCAATTGCAGGACGTCTTCCACAAGATCTTCCATGGTCTGCGGCTGAAACTTAGGCGCCTGCGCACGCGAGAGATCCAACATCCGCTCCACGATCCCATTCAGATCAGACATCTTTTGCTGGATCACCTGGATGTCCCTAAGGCGCGGATCATCCGGGGCATACTGCAACCCCAGGTTCTGAAAGAGCATCGACATGACCGTGAGCGGATTGCGTATCTCGTGGGCCATCTCAGCAGCCAGCGCGCCGATGGCGACCAAACGCTGCTCCCTCCACAACACCTGCTCGTCTTCCGGTGGCAGCCCACCCGCATTCCCCCTTGCCGGTCCCAGCGACAACCGCGCGGCGACAACCGCGGTGATTCGACGCATCACGGCCTGATCCTCCGGAGATGCCGTGTTCCATCGCTCCGGCCGTAGAGCTCGAACGCTCCAATCGCCATCCTGCGATTCGAAGACCAGGGCATCCTCCGCACCACCCGTCTCCGGAAATGATGCCGCCCCCGCATGGACCAGCCGACACCCTTCCAATCCAAACCGCTCGGCCAAAAACCGCGCCCACACGGCTAAGACCTCCGGCCCCGCAACCGGACCCGCCACTCCCTCCAATAGGTCGATCCATTCGATCGGTTTGGATTCAGACATGCGCTTCCACCTGTTTGCGATCCATAGTCGAGCCATAACCCGACCTGCCTAGCCAGTCGTAAAGCGTTCTCGAAAGCGAGGACGCCATGCTCTCCAATTCGTCGGCCGGCACCTTGGTGCCGTCCGCACCCCGGATGTAAAAGGAGTCCATCACCATGCGCCCCTGCGTCGAAATTTTCGAGAAATCAATGTCGTAGCCACGCTTCGCTATCCAGTCTGTGATCACAAACAACAGACCCGGACGGTCTTCCGCTCGCACCTCCACGACCGTACGGTCCAGCGAGGCCTCGTTGTTGATCCATACCTCCGGCCGGTGGATCATCTCCGCCAACTCCAGCCCACGCACCTTCCGGCCTGTGGCACGTCCAGCCATCGCGGCCAGATCGACCTGCCCGCGCAAGGCCTGTTTGAGCAGCACCGAAAACCGATGGAGCGTCTCGCTGCCAATCTCCGGCCGGCCGGAGACCTCTACCACGTTGAAAACATCCAGTACCAGGCCGTCCGATCGTGTAAATATCCTCGCACCGAGAATGTTCATCCCCGCCGCAGCCAGGCTGCCCGAAATGAGCGAAAAAAGCCCCGGCCGATCACCCATTCCAACCGAGACCTCCGTATACCCGAACTCCTCGCATAGCTCCGTACGGATCAGCGGTCCCTGCTCCCCACCCTCCAACGCAGCCGCCATCTGCAGATGAACTCGCAGCAGCTTCGGTTCAATCACTTCGAAATAGCGCCAGTGAAACCGCTCGAAATGACGCTCCACCTGCTCGACCGACACCCCGCGCGGCGGCTTCCGAACCAAGACGGGCCGAAGTTCCTTCATCTGAGCGCCGGCAAGGACCTCCCCGGTCTTGCCCCGAAGGGTCGCCTCCGCTTTTTGATGGAGCTCCCAAAGCAACGATGCACGCCAGTCGTTCCACAACTCCGCACCCGTTCCCACCGTGTCCGCATAGGTCAACAACAGTAACATCCGCAGCATCGTCTCCGTGGGGACCTGTTGCACAAAATCCACGATCGTCTGCGGGTCGGAGAGATCACGCAACTGACTCACCCTCGACATCAGGATGTGATGCTCCACCAGTGTCTGCACAACCCACCGGTCCTGGGGAGGCATGCGGAGCCGCCGCATCGCTCGCTCCACAAGCCGACGACTCGCCACAGCATGGTCCTTCGCTCGTCCCCCCCTGCCCGTGTCGTGAAACAGAAGCGCCAAATAGAGCAACCAGGGACGAGAAAAATCGAGCAGCATCGAACGCATCCGCCCATGAATCATATGTCCCGGTGGAGCCTCGCGATACAAGGCGTCTAAGACTCCAATGGCCTGTAACGTATGCTCATCAGCGGTATAGCGGTGGTAGAATTCAAACTGTACCAGGCAGTTCAACCCACGGAACTCAGGAAGATACCGCCCCAAAACACCCGTCTGGTGCATCATGCGTAAGGTTTGCTCCACATGTCCGAGCTGACCCAATATCGCGAGAAACACGTCTGATGCACGCTGGCTTCGCTGAAATGCACGGTCGATCAACCCGAGCTCCCCACGGATCAGCCGGCGAAGCTCCGGACTGAGCGTGACCTGCCGCTGTTGCGCAATCCGAAACACTCGCAAGAGCCGAATCGGGTCCTCCGAAAACACGTTGTCCGCACACGAGAACAAGGTTTCATCCTGTATCCGAAAGCCGTCCACCAACTCCTTCACCCGGTCGGCAGGACGCAAAAGCGCGCGCAAAGTCGTGCGCTGGCTGTCGATCCTGAGCTGACGAAAGGCCAAACGCTCACTCAACTCCTCGGTGATCTGGGCCATGTTGCGGGCGTGCTGGAAATAGTTGCGCATAAAATCTTCCGTCGCCCGTAACCGCGAGGGATGCGTCCAGCCTAAGGCCCGCCCCACCGGTGGCTGAAACTTCAGATACAGGACGTCGTTGGCGCACTTGCTCTGAAAGTGCAATTCATTACGAACACGCAGGATAAAGTCATAGGCATGATTCAGACTGCGGCACTCCTGCGCATCGATGTAGCGCAGCCGCATCAACTCTTCCAACGAGCGCACGTTGAACTTGACTCGTACCATCCATAGCAGGCTCTGAAGGTCACGCAGCCCCCCGCGCCCGCTCTTCAAATGCGGTTCCTGAATGAAGATCGACATTCCCAATCGCCGGTGCCGATCCTCACGGTCCTCCATGCGGTCCCGAATGTAGTCCTCAACCGCTCGCCCGCGTACCCCACGATCGTAGGCCAGGACGAATTGCTCCCATAGTTTCTGGTCACCGACAATCAGCCGAGCGTCCATCAAAGAGGTGCGCAGTTGCATGTCACCCAGCGATGCATGAATGCACTCCGACGGTGTCCGAATCGCATGCCCGACCTTCAGGCCAACATCCCAAAGCATGTAAAGCAGGTCTTCACTGATCGCCTTGACATACGGATGATGGGCGTCGGTGCATAATACCATCAGGTCGATGTCGCTTTGAGGACACAGCTCCTCCCGGCCGTAACCGCCCGTCGCTACGACTGCCAGCGGTAAGCGGGCGGAACCGGGCCCCTGATTGCGCGCGTAAACGGCATTCGCAATCTCAAAGCAACGCAGGATCAGCAAATCCATCATGCCCGAGAGCGCGGAGCAGAAAACCCGCCCCTCCATCCCCTCCCGATGCAATCGCTGAAGCCTGAAACTCTCCGCTTTGAGGAACTTCTGAAAGAGAACGAGATGGTCGGCCGTGCAGCCAGCACCCTCCTTGCATTGAAGCCGCTCTTCCGCCCTGATCAACACATTCTGGATGTAATTCTGCAACACAACGCTCATACAGCATTCTTCACCGCGTTGGCACCCTTGGCAAGGGGACATGAGACAGAGGGCGGTGGCGAGACAGTCGACATTTCGCCAGTCCGTGTCCGAAAAGGTATCAGCTCTCCCAAGCAGGCTTTCCCATCCGGATCCGGAGAGTCTCCCGCAGAGGTCGCGGTGGCGTTTTCGA
>CALLYA010000379.1 GCA_937875495.1 uncultured Verrucomicrobiota bacterium | reverse complement strand
GCCGTTTTCAACAACTGCCTTGGTCAACTGAATCGGTATCACTGAAAATAACCCCCAAAAAGTAGGCTGCAGAGCATGGAACCTACCCACCCCGATAGGTTGGTCGAAAACGCCACTGCGCCCTCTGCGGGAGGCTTTCCGGGTCCGGATGGGGAGGTCAGGTTGAGAATGCGGCTACCTTTTCGGATGACCTCTTGCGAGCATCTGGTCGGGGGTGGCAAATTGTCTACCTCTGTGGGTGTGTTCGGTTGCTCAGTGGGGAAAGGGAGAAAAGATGAGATTTCGATGGTTCAGGGTGACGGCTGTGCGAGTGGCGATGGCGAGCTTATTGGGGCCGATGGTGCAACAGGTTGCGGCGATTACGGTTTCGGATCCCGAGGTCCGCCTCGCAAAACTGATCGGGGAACATCCTGAGCAAAAGCGCACGGAATTCGTCTACAGCAGCATCCTGAATTTTATTGCGCGCTATCGGGTCGAAGAGATGGCGCGATTGAACTATGCGGATCACGTGAACCCGGACGGTTTCGGCCCGAACATCATCATTTCGATGGCGGGGTATGAATTGCCGGTCTGGTACCTCGACACGAAGGACGCGAATTACATTGAGTCCTTGGCGGCCGGCTATCCGACGGCGGACTCCGCGTTTGCGGCCCTCATGGCATCTCCGGGGCACAAGGACCACATCATGGGAGACGTCAAATTCTTCGCAGAGCAGACCCGTTATGGGATTGGATATGCCTCCAGCAACAGGGACCCCTACCGTCATTTCTGGGTAGTGATCACGGCTCCTCCGGCGGTCAACGAGGATATCAGGTCTTTTACGGAATGGGAGTTTGAGCACCTGACATTGAACCAAATGCAGGAGGGCAAGTCTGATTTGGATGGTGACGGGATGGGCCTCTTACAGGAGTACATCCACGATTTTGACCCATTGGTTGCGGAAGTCCGGCCCACGATGGGGATCCGTTTCGATCCCCAAACAATGCGAACGCTCCTCACCTGGCCTTTGAGGACGGAATGGGATCCGACGATTGAGGTCATGGTCGAGGCATCGGAGCTCGGCGGGGGGCTGCTGCAGTGGAAGTCCGTCCCTTACGAGGTGTCGCAGGACGGGCTGGATGTCGGTTTACCTCGGGGGACGGGGGGGGCGTATCGCATCCGGGTGGTGGACGTCTTCGATTCCTTCACATCGAAGTGAGCCGTGGTGTGGGTGCATCGAGCTTGAGTTCGTCCGAAAAGGTCAACCCGATTCAGACAATGACCTCCCTCGTACTCCTACTCGTACTCCTACTCGTACTCGCCGCATCATCGTGTACGTGTAAGGTTCTGGGCTGGCTTGAGGTCGTCCGAAAAGGTCCATGACAAAGCAAGATCGGGGTCGGGGTCGCTATCGGT
>CALLYA010000378.1 GCA_937875495.1 uncultured Verrucomicrobiota bacterium | reverse complement strand
CCGACCGATCCGACCGATCCGACCGATCCGACCGATCCGACCGATCCGACCGATCCGACCGATCGGCAACCATTGCCTGGAGGCGACGCATGATGGAACGCGCCTTTTCGGATACCCACGGGCTAGGTTGAAAACGCCTTCGCTCCTCCGCGCCTCTGCGCGAGTCTCTCCGGATCCGGAGGGTTGGGATTGGCAAGCTGCCGTTGATTCCTTTTGGTATGACCTCGAGCGAGGCGTAGGCATGGGTGGGCGCCCTTGTTCTGGCGGTAGGCGATCGGGCTTCGTAAAAGGAATTAATTGTCTTTAATTCCTTGATTAGGTGGAGGTTAAATAATCGCGTCTTCTTCATTGACGCATTAGCAAAACGGTAATATGGGTTAGGCAAAATTCCTGGCGGTGAAATTAGGAGGGAAGATTGTGAGACCTACCATTTCGAGTTTACTAGAGGAAAAAGGGTACGATATTCATGCTGTATCCATGCATGATTCCGTATTTTACGCGATTCGTAAAATGGCCAAGGCGGACATCGGTGCATTGTTAGTAATAGAAAAAGACCGTTTGGTCGGTGTTTTTTCCGAGCGTGATTACACCCGTAAAATTGTATTGCGTGGGAAATCTTCGAAGGACACCTCTGTGGAGGAAGTGATGTCGAGGGACGTGGTCACGATCGAAAAGGGGACTTCGATTGACGATGCCATGGCTCTGATGACGGAGAATCGTGTACGGCATTTGCCGGTTTTTGATGGCGATCGTCTGATCGGGGTGGTCTCGATCGGGGACGTGGTCAAGGCGGTGATTATGAACCAGGAATACATCATCAAGCAGCTCAAGGACGGGTGGCCGGAAAAGAGTATGACGGCGTGACCTGGGCCTTCAGTGGGGGAATGTCAGGGGAGAGATCCAGGCGCCATGGAACCCGTGGCGCCTGGATCTTTTTTCAAAAAGGGCGTATTCTCGATGGCCTTCGTTTTGGGGTGAATGGAGTGCAGGGAGCGTGAAAGGCGCCGAAACATGCGACTTGTACCGTGTCAGAAGGATTGCCGGCAGGGCTGGAGAACGGGATTCCGATGGGTGACCCCGGCCTACTTTTTACTGAAATCGGCGGGGATGATTTGAAGGCTGGGAGAATCGGGTTAGATTCAGGTGTTCGTGAAAAATTGCACGGACCCATCCCCTTTCTTTGCATCCTGGAAAGAGGCGACAACCATGACCAGCATATCCAACAAAGCAGCCTGGGTGGACGAACCACAGCAACCTTGTGTCAAGTACATGCCCTTCCCCAAGCGTCCCTATCGCCTGGTCCTTCTCGGTGCTCCCGGGGTGGGAAAGGGCACCCAGGCCGATCTGCTCTGTCAGGAACTCCTCACTTGTCACCTCTCTACCGGCGAGGTTTTCAGGGCGATCAAAGATTCCGATCGTGAAAAGACTGCTGCTCAGAAAGAGGCGCTTGCCTACATCAAGCGCGGGGAGCTGGTGCCGGATGAGATCGTCATCGATATGGTGCGTGAGCGCAGCGATTGTTTCGTCTGCGAATACGGGTTCATTCTCGACGGTTTCCCTCGGACGCTGCCTCAGGCTGCGGCCTTGCGCACGATGCTTGGGGAGGTGGATGTCGCTCTGGACGCCGTGATCACGTACGAGCTTCCCAAGGAAGTGATCGTCGATCGACTTTCAGGGCGCAGGATGTGCTCCAATTGTCGGACCAATTATCACATCGAGTACAAGCCCCCCTTGCAGGATGGAGTCTGCGATCGATGCGCGGGCCCGCTTGTGCAGCGCGAGGACGACCGTCCCGAGTCGGTCGTGGTCCGTCTGGAGGAGTATCAAGAGAGCACCGAACCGCTCATTCAGTACTACCGCAAGGCCGGGTTGCTGATGCAGATCTCTGCGATGGGCGATCCGCAATCCGTGTTCCGGAAGACCATGGGAATGCTGGAGCGGCTGCCGAGTGTCGTAGGTTCCTGACGGGGACCCTGACCGGACTGGGCTTGTACCTGTGCAGCGGTGCGAAAAATAACACAAAAGAGCGCGAAGGAGTGGAGGCCGGGCAGCTTCCATTACCAGCAGCCACTTTGGGATAAGGTGAGCGGACGCTGGTCGAAAACGCGAAGGGGCATAAGTCCTTCGCGCTTTTTTGTGTCTGCAATATGTCGTCCACCCCTTTGGCGCGCGGTCTTCGCGCGCGGCTTGGGAGGCATGACGTCAGGTCAAAGTAGGAGAGGAATCCAAGACCTCAAGTCTGGCCACCCAATTAGGGGGTCCGCTGAAGTGCCTCGACCTGTTCCCGGCTGAGTGGTTTGAGCTCCAGGAAGGAACGGGAGTGGTAGGTCTCGGTCTGGTCCTGGGGGCGCCGGACGATGAACGTAGCGGTTTTGTTCCGCTGATCGGCGAAAGCGATACCGGCCTCGGGCCCCATAACGCTGATCGCGGAGGCGAGCCCGTCGGCGAGGAGCCCGTTTCTTCCATCTTGATCCCATACGATGACCGTCACACTGCTGTGATCGGTCAAGCCGACACCGGTCTTTGGATCGACCAGATGGGAGAAGCGCTGCCCATCCAGCTCGAAATATTGCCAGGCATCGCCGGATGTCGCGACGGCGGCATGTTCCAGCACCACGTAATAGGCTGGCGGTGCGGTGGCGGCCTCGAGAGCGCCGATTCCGATACGCCATCCGTCTCTGTCGGGGGGGGCGGCACTGACGGTGATATCGCCTCCTGCATTGACCAGGGCGCTGCAGACACCCAGTTTCCCCAGGATCCGGAGGACCTCGTCACCCGCGTAGCCCTTGGCGATTCCGCCGAGGTCGAGCTTCATATTGGGGGTGGTGAGCAGGGCGGTGCGGGCGGATGAATCCAAAACGATTTTGTCGTATCCGATCCCCTTTTGGGCTGCGGCGATCGCTTCCGGGGTCGGCATCATGCCGCTCGACCTGGCAAGGCGCCACAGGGTGACGACGGGGCCGACGGTTGGATCGAAGGCGCCCTTACTCTGGCGGGACAGCTCAAGCGACGGCTGCAGCACGTTCCACAGGGTGGGGCTGACCGGAACCGGCTGGTCTTGGCCGGCGGAATACGACAGCAGGTTGAGTTCGCTCTTGGAGTCGTAGTCCGAAAGGATCGCGTTCAGCTGGTCGAGTCTGGCGAAGGCCTGAGCGGAGGCATTCACCGCCTGGGTTTCGTCCTGTGCGTAGAGCAGCAGGGTGAAGGTGGTTCCCATCTGATGATGTTGAAATCGAAATCGCTTCGGCGCGGGGTTGGTGGGGTTCTGCGCCCGGGCGAAGACGACCACTGCGAGGATGGGAACGATGCAAAGACCTCTTCTTTTCATGCCAACAATATAGGCTTGGATTGGGGGCTGGGGCAAAGGCCGTGAACAAATCACAAATGAATTTGGGGGCTTGATCTCGAAGGCGATTTTTTTGCAGTGTGTGCCGCATCGAAATCACCCGGTAATTGGATCGGCAATTCTACGTTTCACCGGAGAGTTGAATCTGCGCGATTGAAGGATCGGAGTGAATAAATTGGCAATACGCAGAATCCCTGCGATAGAAGAGAGAGTGGCTCGAGGGAGTCTACGCAACCTTTAAGGAGTCTAAACCTATGAAGCGAAACGAAGTGCGAATGCGGTACCTCGGTATGGCTGTCTGCGCGGCACTGGCCACGGCGGTCTTCACCGATGCCTATGCCGGTCCGGATGCCTCCAAACCAGAGGAGATGAAGGCCTACAAGGAAGAGATCAGCTCCAGGAACGTGAGCTTTGAAATGGTTCCCATTGCGGTTGGGGCGACGATCGATGGGAAGACCTTCCCCACGACCTTCAAGCTTGGCTCGCCTGCGTCCGAGGAAGGGCGAAGCGACAACGAAGGCCCTCAGGTCGAGGTCGAGATGGAGCCTTTCTGGATGGGCAAGACGGAGGTCACATGGGACAACTACAACAAGTTCCGCAATGAGTACTATCGCTACATGAACCAGAAGCTCGACATCTGGGACGCCGCTGAGGATGAGTGGGCCGATGCGGTCAGCATTCCAACGCCCCTGTGGGAGCAGGATACCCGCCCGATTCTGACCGGGATGGGAGATGAAGGCGGCTACCCGGTCGCCGATATCAGCCCATACGCGGCCAAGCAGTTCAGCAAGTGGGTGAGCAAGCTGACCGGGCGTTTCTATCGTCTGCCGACCGAAGCCGAGTGGGAGTATGCGGCGCGGGCGGGAACCACGACTGCTTACTTCTTCGGGGATGACCCCGAACAGCTCGACGAGTACGCCTGGACCTTTGACAACAGTGCCTATGACGATCCTGACCGTGGACATCCGACCTATGGTTCCGGGTACCGCAAGGTTGGAGAGAAAAAGCCCAATCCCTGGGGGCTCTACGACATTTACGGAAACGTCGCAGAGTGGTGTCTGGACGGATACGAGGCCAAGCATTACGAAAAGTTTGCCGACAAGAAGGTCTCATGGCGCGAGGTCTTTTCCGCCCCGAAGGACCTCTTCCCCCGCGTGTGCCGCGGTGGGCATTGGGATGCTGAACCACAGGAATGTCGGTCCGCCTTCCGATTCTATTCCGATCCGATGTGGCAGGATCGCGACCCGCAGATCCCCAAGAGCATTTGGTGGTACACGGATGCCTTCATGGTCGGATTCCGGGTGGTCCGTCCTTTGAACGAGCCTGATATGAAAGAGAAGCTCAAGTTCTGGGACGCTGACACCGACGGCCACACCGAGGTCCTGCAAGACAGCAGCAAAGAGGTGCGCGCCAAGGTCGCGGCGGAATAGTTTCAGACGGCCAAACCGGTGGCCCAGGGACGGCGATTTTTGAGCCGAGACTGGGTCCACCGGAAAGCGCCCATGTCTCCGGACATCAGCCGGCGTCCAAGCAACCCTTGGGCGCCGGTTTTACGTTCAGCGCGGGGGCCAAGGGCCTTAGGCCGAGTGGGCAACCAGACCGACTCGGTCTGGTGGGATTGAAGAATCGGAATCGGAATCGGTATCGAGTTAATCGAGTTAATCGAGGGAATCGAGGGAATCGAGGGAATCGAGGGAATCGAGGGAATCGAGGGAAAAGCTTGATTTGGCGTGGAATGTTCGCGGCCAAAACGTCCACGACCCCGCAACCGCCTACCGCTCAATGGGTCACACTCCGACAGCCAACTTTTCAGCCACAGCGGACCTCTGACCTCTTGCCTGAGACCCTGGGCCTCAGGCTTCCGGCCGGAATGGCTTGCCCCGGCTTTACGTGGGTGGTAAACCTCTTCTCAACTTCGTCTTTCTTTCTCTGGGAGCGGTTTCGCTGCGAGCAGAGGAACTAGGCAAGGGCTTGGAATCTCCGTGTCCCGATTTGAACGGGGCATGCGCAGGTGTAAACCACTGAGGGGTCGTATCGAATTTGAGGTCGGAGTTGTTATGACGAAAAAAAATGCTTTTCCTCGGACTGATTGGTCTCGGCGCGATATTTTACAGCTTTCCACACTGGGCCTGGCGGCACTGGCCTTTGGTCGACGGGCGCATGGGGCGGGTGAATCGATCCCTATCTCTGTGCAGCTCTACTCGGTGCGGAACGATTGCGCACAGGACTTTGACAAGGCCCTGGAGCGTGTCGCCAAGATGGGATTTCAGGGGGTTGAATTTGCCGGGTATCACACTTACAACGGCAAGCCGAAGGAGCTGAAACAGCGCCTGGCAGACCTCGGGCTAAAGGCTGCGGGGACCCATATTGGAGCCGGACAATTGGAAGGGGACAACCTTCAGCGCACGATCGACTTCCATGCCCAGATCGGCTGCAAATTCCTCATCGTACCTGGGGATGGTGATTTCACCAACCCCGACAAGCACAAGCAGTTCGCCGAGCGGCTCAGCAAGGCGGCGGCTGCGCTCAAACCGCATGACATGTATTGTGGATATCACAACCACACGCACGAGTTCTCCAAATTGGACGGCAAGACCTATTGGGATCACTTTGCCGAAAACACCACCAAGGATGTCGTCCTCCAGCAGGATGTCGGCTGGACGACGCACGCCGGGGTCGACCCTGTGGAGCTGATCCGGAAATACCCTGGCCGTAGTCGCATCATTCATTTCAAGCCGGACGTTCCTGAAGGGGTAGAGGGCAAGACCCCGATCATTGGGCAGGATGCTGTGAATTGGAAGGGCATCATTGAGGCCTGTTATGATGTCGGCGCGACCGAGTGGTTCACGATTGAGCAGGAATGGTATCCCCAGGGAGTTTCACCGATGGCGGCGACGGAGATGTCGTTGGTCGGACTGAAAAAGATCCTTGCGGACATGGGCAAATAGCGCGCTCTAATTCTGTTCCATTCGGGCCTCCTGGATCATGGCTTGCCGCTTTGATCCGGAGGCCCGAGCCTTTTTTGAATGTCCCCTCCCTGTGTGATTGCACCTGGCGAGTCGGCTTCCCATAATGGGTTGCGATCGGATCAGCCGCGAAACAGCAAAGGGGAGGCGAACATGAACACCACCCGAAGGATACCATCCGGGTTCTATCCTGCAGTGCCGCTTTTCGTTGTTATGTCCGCCCTCTGCGTGCATGGAGTGAGCGCTGCGATCGGCAGGATTGAGGGGCATGCTCGACATCCAATGGTCGACGGGTACCCAGGCCTTGGGTACGTCGAGCTCTATGAGTACAACGTGTGGGTGTGCAGACAGGGCGACGAAACCGCGCTGCCATTTCGGACCGGTGCCCCGCCCGAGGCAGCGATTCGATACAACGGCTTTTTCCAATTCCCCAAGCTCGCCGATGGGAACTACACTCTCATCCTGGCGCAACCTCTGTTTTTCGCGCGCTCCCGAATCATTCCGCATGTTGCCATCGAAAATGGCCAATGGGTGCAGCAGCACATTGAGCCTGCCTTTGATTACAGTATGGGCCGAACGGAGGAGTGGGATCCCGAATGGGCATCTCTATGGCATCAGACCTTTGTTGCGCGCGGCAAGAGTATTACACGGATCAAGGCTCGGCTTGCGGGAACTGCCGCCAGAAACCTCCGCATCTCAGTTCATGCGGATGACGGGACACCATCGCCCGTCACCTGGCCGCAGGTCGGGAATGCGAAGGTGCGTTATACCGGGGAGGGGAACACGTATCTGACGGACATCTTTGTCGCCTGGACCAGTGGTGAGGTCCCGACCACTCCCGGGAATCGCTATGCGGTACGCCTCAGTGACGCGGAAGGAAACGCCGACTTCACACCTTTTCGGATCCAGGGAACGGCTGAGAATTACGATTCTGGGACTGCCTTCAAGAACGGGGTCGCGACCGATTTCGATCTGCACATGCTGATCTGTTCGGACAGCGACGGGACCGTAGTGACCAAGGGGATTGTGGAGGATTTTAACGGGAACCTGCTCGCCGGCTGGGGCAATGAGTGGGGGCAGTCCTTTACCGCGGGGGGGCATTCTCTAGCCGGTTTCGATCTTTGGTTTGCCCATGACCAGTCATGGCAACAGGAGGCCGTTGTGACGATCCATCGGGAAGATCGTTTGGGTGAGCAAATAGGCCCGACCAAAGGAACCAAGAGTGCCTATCAGACCCCTGGTTCCGGGTGGATGGCCGTCCCTTACGGGCCTGGCGAGGTCGTATTGGAGCCGGGGGAGCGATACTATCTCAAGCTCCAATCCGCGGGGATGAATTGCTATCTCGCCCCCGCAGCGAGTGAGTACGCCGAGGGGATCGCCTATCGCGATGGCGCTGTTTTACCCCGCGACCTCTACATGAATATTTACGAATATGACGAGCAGGCTGCGTCGGTCGTTCCGAGCGGTCCGCTGTCGGTTTGGGAACGAACGCCCCTACTGATCAACGGTGCGATGGAGGAGGGGGCAACCGGAACCGGCGGTCAAATTCCGGACGGCTGGATCCAATTCCGACTGAGTGGGAGTCCGACCTATTGGTTCGAGCAATACGGGATGGCGGGCACGAAGGCAGCCCGGCTCATCGGCGGTGCCATCAATGACACCGTTTTCGATGCAGGGTTGGTCCAACGGGTGGATGGCTTGAATCCGGAACGGACGTATCAGGTTCGTGGGCATCTCGCATCGAACCTCGGAATATCACTGCTGCACTGGGGGATGATCGGGTACGATCTTTCTGGGCAGACGGCCAATCCGAATGCGGCGACAGTGCGATGGATTCCGCTCGGCGGGTTGTCAGAGGAGTGGAAGGGTTGGGAGAGTCCGGCCTTGAGGCCGTCCGCTTCCGGTATCAGCGTTTGGTTACGAGCGGGGACCACTTCCCGATCGCACACCTTTTTCGTCGATTTTGACGAGGTCGCCCTGGACGAAATAGTCCTGGAGGAAACCCCATCCAGGCTTGAGTTGTATTGACGGTGTGAATCGTCGCCGTGATCGCGGGGGTGCATTGCCATGAGCCGAAGAATCTCTCTTCTCCTACGGGTTAGAGGTCGTGGCAGCTTTCCCAACCGGGGTTGCCCTTCCGGATCCGGAGAGCCTCCCGCAGAGGGCGCGGTGGCGTTTTCGACCTGGCCATGGGAATGGGTGGGTTCCCTGCTCTGTTCCCTGCCTTTGGGGGAATAATTAGGATATTCTGTTTCAGCAGACCAAGGCGGTTGCTGAAAACCGCTCCGATGCAGCTGCAATCCTCGAACCCCTCTGCGGGAGGCCTGATCATCCGGATCCGGAGACCTCGCGTTGTGTCCCAACGGCCTCTTCGGACGGGCTCAGGCTAGAGGGTATCCGAAAAGGCCGGCTCCTTCATGCGTCTCCTTCAGGCAATGGTTGCCAATCGGTCGGATCGGTTGGATCGGTCGGATCGGGATCGGAATCGATTCCTGTTCTGGTTGGCGTCTGGCCCTCATGGACCTCTCAAACTTCGCTGCCAAGTGGTGTCAGCACCCCAACAATACGGTTGCGGTACCCGGTTTCTCACGCCTGAATCCCATCACGCGTCCCTTCGATACCGAGACCGATAGCGACTCCGACCCCGATCTAGCTTCGCCATGGACCTCTTCGGACGGGCTCGGGCTAGTCGACCCGCCAGGTCTCGGTATCGGTGAAGAGTTTCATCAGGTCCGGTTCTCCTGCGCGTTCACGGGCATGGTCCATCTGCGACCACACGAGTTGTTCATAGGGTTCGCGGTCCTGGTTGCAGTAAAGAACGCCGAGCGGTTCCGGAAAGTCAGGACGTTCCAACTGGGCGAGCGAATAGGCCAGGGTTCGGTCGGTCTCGTCGTGGACCAGCAGGTCGTCCTCGATTTCACCGCCCTCGAGAGAGACGATTTCAAGCCGGCCGTTGTGGGAGCGAATGCCCTTGTTCCTATCCGCCCCGAAAACCAGTGGCTTTCCGTGCTCGAGTTGCAGGGTGGAATCCTCTTTTTGCCCCTTCTCGGAGGCGTACGCCCAGGCCTGATGGTTGAAGACGTTGCAATCCTGCAGGACTTCGATAAACGAAAGGCCCTTGTGCTCTGCCGCACGTTGCATGATTTCGGTGAGGAGGTTGACTTCCTTATCGACGCAGCGTGCGATGAAGGTGGCTCCCGCCGCAACGGCGGTATTGAGCGGGTGAATCGGGTAATCGACCGAGCCCATGGGGGTTGATTTGGTGCGCTTCCCGAACTCGCTGGTCGGAGAATACTGCCCTTTGGTCAGGCCGTATATCCGGTTGTTCAGCAGGACGATGTTAATGTCCAGGTTGCGGCGCATGGCGTGAATGGTGTGGTTCCCGCCGATGGAGAGCAGATCCCCATCTCCGGAGACCACCCAGACCTGCAGGTCGGGGTTGGCCAGCTTGATGCCGGTAGCGAACGCCGGTGCGCGCCCATGGATCGAGTGCATCCCATAGGTATTCATGTAGTATGGGAATCGTGCGGCGCATCCAATCCCGGATACGAAAACGGTGTCCTCCCGTCTGGTCTGTAGCTCCGGCAAGGCTTTCCGAACCGCGGCGAGCACTGCGTAGTCGCCGCAGCCTGGGCACCAGCGTACATCTTGGTCGGTGGAGAAATCCTTGGGGGTGTATTTCACTTCAAGCGGTTTGATCATGACGCGGAGCTCCCTATCCCGACCTCTTGTCCTTGTTCGGCTCTTGTTGTTTCGGATTGAATGATGCTGAGAGTGCGTTGCACCAGGGTATCGACCATGAACATTTTGCCGCGGGTTTCGTTGATTCCTATGGCATCGATCAGGTATTTGGCGCGGATGATTTGGAGTAACTGCCCCTGGTTGAGCTCAGGAATCAAGACCCGTCGGAAGGACCTCAGGACCTCGGCGGTATTGCTTGGCATTGGATTGAGGTAGCGCAGATGCGCGGTGCTTACCTGGACACCCTGCTGACGAAGCTGGTCGCCGGCTGAGCGAATCGCTCCATATGTCCCGCCCCAACCAAGCAGCAGCACATCCCCTTCGCTCGGGCCTCGGACCTCCAGGTGAGGGATCGCGGTTGCGGCACGTTCAATTTTTTGAGCGCGCAGACGTACCATTCGATCGTGGTTGTCCGGATCATAGCTCACGGTTCCTTTGGTGGCGTCTTTTTCGAGTCCGCCCAGGCGGTGTTCGAGCCCAGGTGTGCCGGGAATGGCCCACGGCCGTGCAAGGGTCGAGGTATCTCTGGTATACGGGTGGAACTCCTTGTCGGCGTAATCCTCGGACCTGGCGTGCTGGATTTCGATCGGTGCGATTGCGTCCAGATTCGGAATCTTCCAGGGCTCCGCGCCATTGGCGATATGACCGTCGGAAAGCAGGATCACGGGGCACATATGCCGAATCGCAAGGCGGAACGCCTCGATGAGCATATCGAAGCAGTCCGCGGGGCTTTGAGGCGCGATGACGATGCAGGGGCTTTCTCCTGGTCGTCCGAACATGGCCTGAAGGAGATCGGCTTGTTCCGTCTTGGTGGGGAGTCCGGTTGAGGGGCCTGCGCGTTGGACGTCGATGACTACCAAAGGCAGCTCCATCATAACGGCGAGGCCGATGGCCTCCATCTTCAGTGCCAGGCCAGGGCCGGATGTCGCGGTCACGGCCAGGTCTCCGGCAAACGAGGCGCCGATCGCGGCGCATACGGCCGCAATTTCGTCCTCGGCCTGGAACGTTTTTACACCGAAATGCTTCAAATTAGCGGCGGTGTGCATCAGTTCCGAGGCTGGAGTAATGGGGTAGCCCGCGTAGAGGACCTGTTTGCCCGCCTTGCTGGCGACGGTCGCCAATCCCAGGGCGAGCGCATGATTGCCACTGACCCGCCGATAGAGGCCGGGGGTGTGTTTTGCAGCGGGCACTTGGTAGCGAACCGGGAACAGCTCCGCGGTTTCGCCGAAGAAGTACCCCGCCTTGAGGGCCTTGATGTTGATTTCCGCGAGCTGAGGATTTCCCTTTTTGCCGCCGAAATATTTGTTCAGCCACTCAATGGTCGTGTCGAGCGGTCGGTCGTACAACCAATAGACGATTCCGAGAGCGAACATGTTCCGGCAGCGGTCGGTATCGCGTGATCCCAATCCGAAAGAGACCAGGGACTCCCGGGTGATGCGGCTCATGGGCACATTGAAAATTTGATATGCCGTCTGAATGGATGGGTCGTCGATGGGGTTGTAATTTTTGGGGTATCCGCACTTGGTCAGATTGACCTTGCTGAACTCATCGCCATTGACGATGATGATGCCACCGGCTTCCACATCGTCGATATTGGTTTTGAGGCCAGCGGGGTTCATGGCCACGAGGGCATTGATTTTATCACCCGGCGTGAAGATTTCGTTCTTTGAAAACTGCAATTGAAAATTGGAGACGCCGAAGGTCGTTCCCTTTGGAGCTCGAATCTCCGCTGGAAAATCGGGAAAGGTCGCGAAGTCGTTACCGAAGACAGCGGTTGTGTTGGTGAACTGTCCTCCGGTCAACTGCATGCCATCCCCAGAGTCTCCACAGAACCTAATGGCCACGGAATCCAATTGAATCTTATCAGTGCGTGGGTTTTCCAGTCGGGGGATGTCTTCGCTTTGCATTTTTCTCTGTTCTCCTTGCCCCCCACGTTAAGTGAAAATTCTGATCCCTCAACTGTTTCCATCACAATTTTTTCGAAAAAAAATTGACGCAAATAAGACCTATTAATCCGATAATGACAAGGAATGACGACATGTGCGGCCGTTATTCGTTGCGAAAGCCATATATAGCGATTTCAGAACATTTTTCTGTACAGCTCGATCTCTTCGAATTCGGGCCGAGGTACAATATCGCACCTGGTCAACAGGTCGCGGTTTTGATTCGAGAGCGGGAACAATTAACACTGGTGGGTATGAAATGGGGGCTCGTGCCTTTTTGGGCAAAAGACCCCAAAATTGGCAATCGACTGATCAACGCTCGTGTGGAGACGGTCTCCGAAAAACCTGCTTTTCGAACGGCCTTGCGGACGCGTCGATGTATCCTTCCGGCCGATGGATTTTACGAGTGGAATTCGGCGGCGGCGTCACCGAGGCCGGTCCATTTCAGGTTCGAGGATGATCGGCTTTTTGGTCTGGCGGGGCTATGGGACGAGTGGGAGGGACCGGGCGGTGCTCTGCGCAGCTGCACTATTCTGACCCGTCCCGCGAACGAAGTCGTGGCACCGGTACACCACCGGATGCCGGTTATGTTCACCGAGCCTGAGGAGATCGAGGGATGGCTTGCACCGGGGCCGGCGCCGCCGGTATCCACTCTGGAGCTGTGCGGACGGAGGACGCGGTTGCAGGCGCACCCCGCCTCCGGCCGGGTCAACGACCCGACGTTTGAAGGGCAGGACTGCCTCATCCCCGCGCCGCCGTCCGGTTGGCTTTTCTAGCACGAGGTCGTCCGAAAAGGTAGCCGCATTCTCAACCTACCCTCCCCATCCGGACCCGGAAAG
>CALLYA010000377.1 GCA_937875495.1 uncultured Verrucomicrobiota bacterium | reverse complement strand
GTCCCTTTCCCCCCCTCCCAATACACCTCCGCCCTCTGCGCCCTCTGCGATCTCTGCGGGAGTCCTCCCCATCCGGATCCGGATACCTTTTCGGACGGAATCTAGCTTTCACCTTCCCTCCACCCCTACAAACGGAATCGGTCCTCGCATCAACTCGTTGATGCGAGGACCGATAGCGCTACATCCCAACGCAACGATTGGGAAGTGTCAATCGAATCAGATTGTGGTGCCCGTTCCCCGGTGTCGCCTCGTGGCCGGGAGAGCAGTCCATAGAATTGGATCAGGAAGGCAGCGAAAAGCGCCCGCTATCAACCGTGACATAGGGGCTTTTGTAAAGTTGCTGCGCAATGGAGGTAGCCGGGTTCTTGGCGTTGGAAACAAAACCCAACTCACTCACAGCATCCACGATCTCACTGATGGTCATCGGACGGCCGGAATTCTTCAAAGCAGCCACCGCAAAAGCGACCGCTGAGCCGGGACGCGGACCCTTTCCAGGCTTGCGACCACGTGCCTTTTTATCCTTTACGACCGTGGTTTTCGCAGGGGCCGACTTGCGCGGGCGCCCACGTCGACGCTTCTCCGGCTCGACCGTGTCTGCCGTCTGCGGAGCGATTCCCGCAGCCTCAACCTTCGCCTTCGGCTTCTCAACCTTGGCCGGCTTTTGTGCCACTTCCGACTTGCGCGGCCGCCCACGACGCTTTACAGGTTCCGCCTTCGGTTTCTCTTGCGGTTCCTCCCTGGGCTCCGCTTTCGGTTCCGCAATCCCCCCGAGGAGCCTGTCCATTTGACTCAATAGCCCCGTGCGCTGGGACTCCACCTTATCCAATTCCCTTTTGATCTCAATGAACTTTTCCAGGCTCTTCGCTGGTACCGCTTCCAATAATTTCGCCAGATCTTCTGCTTTCATCTTTCGAGTAGTCCTCCCTTACCTTCCTTGGAATGATCCTATGACTGCAAAACCATGGGCCATGTATCTGCTATCGATCTTCTCAAACCCGATTTACTCACTCACCCACTTGCTCACATCGCCATCATACATTGTGCTAAGGATTAAGACAATCATTGCATACGGATTTCAAATATCAAACGAAAAAACACCTGAAAAGAAAAAAAATGGGGCATTAAATACTTTTTCTGCTCATACCTCAGTTTGATCTCAACCTTATACCGGCATCAATACACCCCGTCGAGTTGAGTGAGACCGCTGAATTATGTTGACAAATCGAAGCGAAAGACCAATGCTTGAGTGCTCTGGAATCAAGATAGATTCGACTTTTCATCCAGATGGGGGGGCGTTCGATCGATGAACCCGTTCTGCACTCACACCACCGGCGCGGTGACAGACAGATCCGTTGCCATGCGATACCGATACCTTCTCGCTCTGGCGCTCTGTTTCACGATCACCGCATGCTCCCATCCGGCTAAGTCCCGGCTGTCCCAGGATATCCGCCGTGCGAACCAACCAGCCTCCACGGTTGAACAAACCTTGATCGATCAAACCTCCGGAGCCGCCATCCCCTACCTCCCCAGGGTCTGCATTCTAACCCAGTTCCAGACCTCCGACGGTATTGAATCGCCTCACCCCTCCGCGATCGTCTGGCACCGGCTCCTGGCAACCCGACAGGCTTTGACCCATTACGTGTCGGCCTTGGAGCTGACAAAGGCACTCCCACAATCAGACCTGTTGATCATCACCGGGGAATGCGATCTCGACCCGGAGGACCTGCGGCTCATCCTTGAATATCTCTCCAACGGCGGGCGGGTGGTCTTTTGTGAAGACTGGCTGCGACACTCCCGTACCATGTACCTCAACGCCGCCCGCGAGTTTGAACACGAACTCGGAATCACTCTCAAATGGAACGTTCCTTCCGCCGGCGAGGGCAAGGTCTACGGTAAGGCATTTCTCCATGGTGGGACTCCTCTCACGTGTGGCATTCCACCCGGATTCATGCTTGAGATGCAACCTTCATTGAAGCGCGTGGGCGGCGTGATCCATCGATCGGATCGTATTTTTCCCGCCGCTGATTGGTATCAATTGCACCCGGCCAATGCCTATCCCTACCACCCGTGGTCTAACCAGGTCGCTTTGGCCTTTGGCAGTCTTGAAGCCGGCCGTTTCGCATGGCTCGGCTTCACGCCGGACGATGTCGCCTCCGCGAATCTGGAACAGCCACTCCGCTGGCATCGGCTGGTCGACAATATCCTGGCTTGGTGCGAGGGCTGGCCGACCGTCGACGCGCGGTTCTGGCCGGAATCGTATCAGGCCGCGGCACAACTCTCCTTCTCCTGTGATCGCGATACCAACGCTACACAACGTCTGTTGAATCTGCTCGGGGAAAAGCAGATCGATGAAGCAACCTTTTTTGTCGTCGGAGAATATGTCGCCCGCAACGACTTCCTTCTCCACGCCATGTCGGCACGCGGTGAACTCGGTGTTTCCGGCAGCTGGAGCCTCCCCGGTCTCACACCCATGCATCAGCAGAGCGTAATCTCCCTCTATCGCGATGCGATCTATGATGTCTGCAGCCGTCTGGATCCGCCTCTGCGCCCCGTGCTCAAAGGATATCTCCCCAATCGGACCGATTTAGATCAGTCCACCCTGCGCGCCCTCGGTCAACTCGGGTTCTCCTATTGCGTCACCACCTGGATGCACCCGATGTCCTATCCCATCACGCAGACCCCGCCCCTGCCAAGTGTCATACCCTCCCTGCCCAGTCCTGACTATCAGGTCGTGGAGGTTGCCCGCCACAACACCGAAGAACTCTTCTATGAGTACGCTTCCCGCGACATGCAAAACATCCTGGCCGCGGAGGGTTTTTACCATTTTATCGGCTCTCCGGGACGCATCAGCTCCTTGGAGCTGAGAGGCGCCTTCTCTTCATTATTGGACGATTTGCAGCAGGGCGATGTCTGGCTGGCTAGAGGCTCAAAAATCGATGAATGGGTTCGAACTCGAAGCGCCCTTCGGACCACTCTCGTCCCCCCCGACAACAGCCACCCTGAGGAATGGCGGATTCGTATCATCAACCAATCCGACCTCTCCACCCCGATGTTCGAACTCGAACTCTTCATTCCACGCAGAACCGCAGCACCCCTCTATGCCGCCATAGAAACGGCACATAGCCAGGAAGCCGCACCTGATTCTCAGACCATCCCGAATCCGCCGCAGCTCCAGCTGACCGAACTGAATGACAATTCTCAGTCCGCTCCCGCGATTCCGGCCAGCACCTCCGCAGAAGACCTCCTTCTGCGCACACGCACCGCTCCGTTTGGCCTGCGTATCGCCATGGCCCCCCTGCCACCACACTCCCAAAGGCTCCTCAGCCTCAATCTCAAGAGCGGCAGCCTGAAAACTTTGGAGACCACCACCGTTTCCGGTTCTCAGTTTGAACCTCCTGAAATGACCCCACCCCTGATCCCGGCAGGTGAACTCGAAACACTGCAACAGGAATTGCGGTCGCTGGAGCCATTGGAGGACCGCCGGCCCGGTGGGCAGTGAAGAGAGGTCGTCCGAAAAGGTAGCCGCATTCCCAACCTGATCGCCCCATCCCCATCCGGAGGGTCCTCGCGCAGAGGCGCAGAGGCGCGGTGGCGTTTTCGACCAATCAATCGGAGGGGTAGGCTCCATGCTCTGCAGCCGACATTTTTTTGGGGGGGGTCAATTATACCGTTGCAGTAGACCTAGGCAGTTGTGGAAAACGACTCCGATGTTAGCCCCATTTGCCCCCTCCCAATACACCTCTGCGCCCTCTGCGATCTCTGCGGGAAACCTCCCCTTCCGGATCCGGAAAGCCTTTCGGACAACCTCAAGCTCCGCCCAGAAACGTACACGTACACAGCGAAGCGGTACATGTTCACGTACACGATGATGCGGCGAGTACGAGTACGGGTACGAGTACGAGTAGGAGAGGTTGCCGATCAGGCAGATCATTGTCTGAATCGAAATCGAAATCGAAATCGGGATCGGAATCGATTCCTGTTCCGGTTGGCACCTGGCCCTCATGGCCCGCTCAAACATCGCTGCCGAGTTGGGTCAGCACCGCAACAATACGGTTGCGGTCCTCGGTTTCTTATTGCCGAATCCCAGCACGCGTCCGTTCGATACCGAGACCGATACCGACCCTGAGCTTACTTCGCCATTGACATTTTCGGACAACCTCAAGCTCCGCCCAGAATCGTACACGTACACAGCGAAGCGGTACACGTTCACGTACACGATGATGCGGCGGGTACGGGTACGTGTACGGGTACGTGTACGGGTACGAGTACGAGTAGGAGTACGAGTAGGAGTAGGAGTACGAGTAGGAGAGGTTGCCGATCAGGCAGATCATTGTCTGAATCTGAATCGCTATCGGGATCGATGGAAAGCGTGATTCGGCGTGGATTGATCGTGGGCCTGAACGTCGAATCTCACCCCGAATCAGCTCCAACCACCGCGGACCTCTTGCCGGGGGCCCCTGGCCTCGGAGTTCCGGTCGCCGCGTTTCCAGACCTGGTCGAGTTCGCTGCGGATGCGCCCCAACTCCCGCACTAGCCCTCGAGCAAGCGTAACCTGATCCGCTTTCGTCTGAAACAGACTCTCACTCAACTCCCCCCGGGCATTGCGCAGGCGCTTCAAGACCAGCCCCCGGCCAATGAGGGAAGCGAGCGAACGAAACAGCCACAACTCACAAAAGAGGACCGCGCAAAGGAGGACCAATGCAGTGACATAGTACTCCATTGAAAGGCTGTCATTGTGGACAAACTTACTGAAACTGCCCCAGGCGGTCCATCCGACGATGGCCAGTGGCGGAATGTTGAACAGGATTTGAACCAAGAAATTGCACAAAAGCATTCTCAACCGGTCGGCGGTGCTCTCAATCGCAGCGTTCCAGAGCTGAGGAAATTTGTGGGTAAAAGGTGTCAAATCCGCTTCCTCTTGCAGCTGCCGCCCAGCGGCGGAACCTTCACCGGTTGTCATATCATGCTCCTTCAGACACAGGCGCAGCTGCTCGCCGCGATCCTCCAATGTCTTAAAGAAGCCGCCGTAGAGGTCCTCGAATTCCCCCGACCCGGTGTCCATCCGGTTGCGCCATTGTGCCAAGGCACGACCACCTTCCCGGGCCAACGCACCAGCCGCCAACCATCGGCCGCGCGCCATTCGCATCAGATGCCACGGGATCAATCCGACCAGGCTGTAGAAGGTGCCCAGACGCATCGCCGTTCCGAAAAAGCCGAAACTCTCCTGGCTCAGAGTGTTGATCAACTGACCACGGAAAATGGAACGCCACCTCAGTTGCACCCGTTGGCGCACCCGTCGATACCACTGCCCGGCCAATTCGTCACGGTGCCGGACCAGTTCCACCTCAAATTGGGTCGCCGCGACATCCATGGAGGAGACGGCTGTGGTCATTTCCTCCATCAACTGCTCCAGAGCGCCAAAAACATTCCCCCGCTTGATCAGGCGTACGTCCTCCGAACGGATTCTCTCGAAGATCCATTCCCGAAGCGCCTGCAAGTCTCGACTGTCGCTCTCGGACACCGGCCGGTTTTCCTTTTGCGCCGTGCAAACCGCCAACGCGTTCGCCTTGAACATCACCGGCTCCTCAATTCCCTCCGCAATCAGGGTGCGGCGCCAATCCTCCATGACCAGACGTGAGGACTCCTCATCCTCAAAATCTCTTTGATTGTAAAAAAACAGGAATTGTCGCGAGTGCCGGTAGCGGCGCAGAACATCGAACAGCGCTTCAATCTTGTATTTCCCGCCAAGGTGCGTCCCTACTGTCAAAAAGACATCCGCATACGGCAACATCTGCTCCAGGGCAGCGAGATTGGACTCATGAATGCTGTCACAGTCAGGAGCATCCACCAAAAGGACATGGCGCATACTCGGATGTTCCAACGCTGGGATTTGCACGAAATCGACGTCATCCAACGGTAAAAACCCGAGGTCCAATCCGGGAGGTCCGTAAAAGACAAAACGATCGGTGCAGGGGCGCAGCATAGAGGTCTCTGCGACGTGACTTCCCACCAGGGCGTTGACCGTGGTCGACTTCCCCACGCCGGTACCTCCGAAAAGGATGATAACCAGCAGTTCGACCTCCTCATCGGCGCGCTCCCGCATCAGGTCCAGCTCCCGCATCCAGGCTTCACGCCGATGGACAAGCGGGCCATACGGCAGATCCTGCTGCAAGAAGGTCCGAATTCGATCGATAATTACGGTTGCCTGGGACACGCCCTGCACTCCTCCATTCCGCGCCGATTCCCACTCCGATAAGAACTTCCCTCGGTTGGACCGACATCCAGTCCGAGACAGCCTCCATTCCTTCTATCAGGATCCGGCAACCTTCACAACCACGCGCTCACCGGGGTTCGGCTCCACACAGATTGCCAACCGCGTGGGGGTGAAGAGAGTGTGGATGGAGGCAGGCGGACACGGATCAACAGCGATTTGGTCCGTGTCCGACCCCCGACCATCATGCCTTCTCAGGCTTGAAACCGATGCGTGTACGGCAACGCGCTGGCCACGGCATCGATCTGGGATGCAGATTCCAGAAGGACGGCCAGCGCATCCCAGGTCCCGTCCAACAGTTGCCGTTGCGGTCCGGCCGGAATCTCACCCTGGAAGCTGCCGGCCCCGGGGACGGTTACCGATGCGGAGGCAATATCGATCTCGAGTTCTGCACCTGGATTGGCCTTGATCGCCGCCATCAGGCGGGTGCGCTCTTCGGCACCCATTTTGAGGCATGGAATCCCCAAGGCAACGCAATTGCCGAAGAAGATCTCAGCGAAGGAGCCACCGACCAAGGCACGGATCCCCCAGCGATTGAGCGCCTGCGGGGCATGCTCGCGGGAGGAACCGCATCCGAAGTTATCATCGACCACCAGGACGGATGCGCCGGCATTGGCCCCTTGGTTGAAGGCATGGTTCGGGTCCTGAAGACGATCGTCCTCAAAGGCGTGATCGCCCAAACCATCAAAGGTGACACAGCGCAGGAACCGTGCGGGGATGATACGATCGGTGTCGATGTCGTTCCCACGCAGCACGACCGCGCGCCCCTGGATCTTTTGAACTTTTGAAGAATTGGACATTAGAACATCTCCCGGACATCGGTGACTTCCCCGGCGATCGCGGCGGCGGCGACCATAGCGGGGCTCATGAGGAGGGTGCGACCGGTTGGACTGCCCTGCCTGCCTTTGAAGTTGCGGTTCGAAGAGGAGGCGCAGATTTCACGCCCCTGAAGCTTGTCAGGGTTCATGGCCAGGCACATGGAGCATCCGGCGGCACGCCATTCGAAGCCCGCCTCCTGAAAGACCTTGTCCAACCCCCGCTTCTGGGCCTCGATCGCAACCAGCATGCTCCCCGGGACCACCATCGCCTTGACGCGAGGATGTACCTTGCGCCCGCGAACGAGGTCCGCCGCAATCTCCAGATCGCTCATACGCCCGTTGGTGCAGGAGCCGATGAAGGCGACATCAATCGGTACACCGCTGATCGGCTGCCCTTCCTTGAAGTCCATAAACTCCAGCGCTTCGAGATGCCCGGCGCGAGAATCGTCTTCCACCTCGGCCGTCCGCGGGATCTTTTGGCTCACGCCAACGCTCTGGCCCGGGTTGATCCCCCAGGTCACCATCGGCTCCACCGCACCCGCGTCCATCCGGAACAGGTCGTCGTAGGTCGCACCCTGGTCGCTGGCCATGCCGAGCCACCACTTCGCCGCCCGGTCGAAATCCGCATCCCCCGGCGCATGCGGCCGGCCGCGCAGATAGTCCACCGTCTTCTGGTCTGGATTCACGTACCCGCAGCGCGCCCCGCCCTCAATGCTCATGTTGCACACGGTCAGACGCTCCTCGATCGACATCCGGTCGAAGGTGGTGCCGGCGTACTCATAGGCATACCCAACCCCGCCCTTGACTCCGAGCCGCTGAATGATGGCCAGGATCACGTCCTTGGCATACACCCCGGCGGCCAGGTCACCATCGACCCTGACCTGGCGCAGACGGGGCTTGGCCATGGCCAAGCACTGCGTCGCAAGCACGTCGCGCACCTGCGTGGTGCCGATACCGAATGCGATCGCTCCGAACGCCCCATGCGTCGAGGTGTGGCTGTCGCCGCATGCGATGGTCATGCCCGGCTGGGTCAGCCCCTGCTCGGGACCGATCACATGCACGATCCCCTGGAGCCCGCTCGCGAGGTCAAAGAATCGGATGCCGTGCTTCTGACAGTTCGCATGCAGGTGCTGGGTCATCTCCTCAGCCAAGGCATCCGCAAACGGGCGCACCTGCGATCCGGTCGGAACGATGTGGTCCAATGTGGCAAAGGTCCGATCCGGGAAACGTACCTTTAGCCCACGCTCTTCGAGCATTTGAAATGCCTGCGGACTGGTCACCTCGTGAATGAGGTGCAAGCCGATGAAGAGCTGGGTCTGGCCGGATGGAAGTTCCCGCACGGTGTGTGCCTCCCAAACCTTATCGAATAAACTGGCGGCCATCGTCTGGACGTTCCTTCATTTGGGGTTAAGCGGGGCAGATCGCTCTGCCGGTGTTATCGACAAATTTATATATTCACCTCAAACGAGATGGCCTGCAAATAGACGTCAAAACGGCAAGCACCTTCGAACCGCCTCTTTCCACCCCGCGTAAAGGCGCGCGCGCTGTTCAGCCGCCATCCTGGGCTCGAAGACGCGCTCGACCTTGCGATGGTGCAGAAACTCCTCGCGGTCTGCCCAGAATCCCGAGGCAATCCCAGCCATCGCCGCGGCGCCCAGAGCGGTTGTCTCCAACAGCGCTGGGCGCTCCAGCGGTACCCCGAGCAGGTCCGCCTGAAACTGCATCAGGAAATCGTTGGCCGAGGCACCGCCATCGACCAGGAGCCGTTCCAGACGCAGCCCGCCGGTCCCCGACATCGCCTCAATCACGTCCCGGCTCTGATAGGCGATCGCCTCGAGCGCCGCACGCGCGAAATGCCGCGGACCGGTCCCACGGGTCAGACCGCACAACACCCCCCGGGCCTCCGGCGTCCAATAAGGCGCACCCAGTCCCGTCAAAGCGGGCAATCCGAGCTCGTCGCGGAGCCACTGAACCGCCGCGCCGCCAATGAATACGCTCCCCTCCAAGGCATAGGCGGCACCAGAGCCCTGCGCCCAGGCAACCGTACAGAGCATCTTCTCTGTGACCACCGGTTCACTCCCCACCACAGTCAACAGAAAAAGTCCGGTACCATAGGTGTTCTTCACCACACCCTCGCGCCACCCGCCATGCGCAAACAGCGCGGCCTGCTGGTCGCCCAGGACGCCACGGATCGGGATCTCCCAGCCCGCACAGAACCCGGGATCAGTGGTTCCAAACGAGCCGTCGCTGGCCAGGACCTCCGCCAAAGCGGACCTCGGCACCTGAAAGAGGTCCGTCAGTTCCTCGCTGAAACGCAGCTTCTGGAGATCGAAGAGCATCGTGCGCGAGGCGTTCGAGGCCTCCGTCGCGAAGACCTTCCCCCCGGTCAGATGCCATATCGCCCAGCTGTCGATCGTGCCGAAGACCGCGTCCCCACTCAGTAGTCGCGCAGCGATCTGCGGCTTATTCTCTATGATCCAGAGCATTTTGGAGGCGCTGAAGTACGGATCAAGCATCAGCCCGGTCCGTGCCCGGATCATCTCCGCCCGGCCGGCAAGCTGCTTGCAAAGAGCGGCGGTGCGGCGGTCCTGCCAGACGATCGCAGGCATGAGCGGCTCGCCCGTGCGACGATCCCATACCACCACCGATTCCCGCTGATTCGCCAATCCGATGGCATGGACAGGCCGATCGCCAGCTTGATCCAGCACTTCCAGCATCGCGTCCTTCATCGAGGCGAGGATCTCCATCGGATCGTGCTCGACCCATCCAGGACGGGGGTAGTGTTGTCGGAACTCGCGTTGCGCAACGGCCACTGGAGACGCCTGCCGGTCAAAGAGAATGGCACGGTTGCTCGTCGTTCCGAGATCGAGTGCCAGGATCAACGCGTTCTCGCTCGCCATCATCGATTGGACTCCTCTCCGCATCACTCCCCCGGCCGCCCGATTGTCGGGCGCCGGGGGATGGCATGTGCTCACCACTTGCGCAGCATGATCCGCTCCACCTCCAGCAGTTGATCGGAGACGAGGCGGAAATCAGCACCCGCATTTTGGCGTGAACCGAAGTGCATGTCCTCGACCGTGGCACGGAACCGCTTCCGGTCCCCGGAATCGGTGAGGGTGAAGCTCGGACCCACCTTGTAGGCACCGGCATGATCCGCCAACGAAAAATCGGTCGAATCATATTGGAGCGTGACAAGCCCCTGCCCCTTGTCGACGTAGTCGATAACAATGTAAGTGCGCCCGCTGGGTGCGGTCCCTTCGACCGCGTCAAAATAGAGATAGTTCACCGATCCGAACTGATTCGGCGTCATTCGGCAGCTCACCGACAGCCGCTCCGGTTCCCCGTCCGTTGCACTGATGCATCGCAGCCCGAAATCGATTCCGTTCGATCCAAAAATCCCTCCTAAAAATACGATCGCCGATGGCGTCGCCTCGTATTGGTTCCAGCGGACGTGGAAGGAGGCCTCGACCGGCGGCCGGAGCGTCTGAGCGCGGGGGTCCTCCGAGATCGGGAACACAAGCTCCCGTGTCCATTCGTCCGCACCGAGCGAGAGCGCGGCGACGGTCCCCACCGGGAAGAGCACCTTCGGCTCGTTCGGCATGATCGCGATCCCGGAGAACGCGGCCCCCGCAAACCGTTTCTTCAGGCTCAGGGTCAGCCCGGAAATCGGCTGGTCAATCGGAGCGCCCTGCAAGACCACATCGAAAGGGGGCTCAAGCCCCAGCGCCTGCGTTGTGGATCGCCGCTCGGTCTCGGTGCCATGGGTCCATTCCAATTCTAGGGTCATGGGCACAGAGTCACCCGCCGGGGCGGATGCCGCCGCGATGGCCAGCGGTGAATCCGAGCGGACCGTCCCAGCATGCGGCAATTCGGACCATGCGCTTTCCTGGGCATCCGCTCCGGCCTCGATCCGAAGCACGACATCCTGAACCGTTGCAGATAGGTTCGCAAGAGTCGCCACAAGCGGCATCTGCGCCCCGTCATAAGCACGCAGGCGCCCCTGCTCGCTCCAACTGCTTTGCAACGCCAGTCCGAGGCCTGCATCCAATAGTGCGGACCCGGATTCGGTCAGCAATGCGCGATCCCCCACCTGCAACAGCGCATCGAGGTCGCCGATCTGGGCAATGCCGAACGGTGGAATCTCCAGAAATAGACCCGGCTCGTCCTCAGCCTCACACAAAGCCACCGGCCATCCTAGGCCGGCCGGTTCGTGAAGCAGCAATCCGGATGTCTTCTCCTCGGGCAGCCACGCGCCAACCAGTGCGAGGGCGTCGCCGACCGCTAGGTTCCGAGCCCCGACCCGGACCGGAATCGAGTCGTAATTACGGATCTCAAAGAGCGATGAGTGCAGCGGTCGCACCTGCAACATGTCGGGCGCACTCAGGATGGGCATGTACTCCCTGAGCGAGTCCGGGATCGCACCCTCGGCACGGTCGTGAAAGAAACGGCTGAAATGCGCGGTGATCGTGCCATAGAGGGTTCCGTGCTCCGAAGACGCCTCGATCTCACTGCCCTCGTGCCACTCGTTGAACGAGGTGATCGCGATCCAATCCGCGCCTGATGCCAGGGCCTGGGCCCATGAGCGCATGTAGAGTCTGCCACCCTCTCGATCGGCCACGATCGGAGTGGCCCGCCCGATGTTGGAATCGTCGTAGCCGGGAATGATCGTCGCGACCGAAAGCGCATCCACCGCTTCGCACGCTTGGACAAAGTCCGCATACGCGGCACGCATATCCAACCCGCCCACGATCGAGGTGACCGGGTTGTACCAGTGATTGCCCCCGAACTCCGGCAGCAACTCGGGCGTCGCGCCGTCGGCGATCAGCAGACACCGGGTCCCGCATCCGACCTCGGCAGCGACCGTCCCCCATTGGTCAGAACTCAAGGAAGCCATGGCACGGGAATAGACAAAGATGACCGGCCGCCCGCTCTCATCGCGGAGGTAACCAGGATCGGAGCCGTACTCCGAGAGGAGATACCGAATATCCGCGATCGTGCCCGCGGTCCCCTCCGCAAGCTCCAGATACGCACACGCCTGAAGCGGCGAATTCGACTCCTGTATCTGCTCCAGCAAATACCTGAACCCGCGATCGTAGTCGTCGCCCTGGCGCCACCAGGTCGAGATCAATGCGTCGATTCCCATCTGCCGTGCCTCCTGCAGATGCCGACGGATCACCCCACGATCATGGGAGTCATACAGACCGGCAGCAGGATGCTGGGTGGTGCCGGTGTCCGGCAGCCCCGAATCCAGGAGTTGCTCCGGATCGTGCCCACCCTCGTTCCAATGCTTCCATTGGCCACTCACCTCCGGAGTTCCGTACCAGGTGTAGTAGAAGGCGAGCACCTTCGGTGCCTCAGCCAGGACCCTGCCCGGGCACAAAACCATCAAAACCACCGCCAAGGGCAGCATTCGGAAACGAGCGTACCGACCCGAGCTGAACTGATTGAAAAAAAACCGTCCGACCATATCCATCGTCTCCAATTTCTGTTCGTCCGCTGGGGGGAAGAGACCCTCTACATCACAACGCTCCCGATCCGGAATCAATCGCCCTTCCCGCATAGCGCAATCGGCCGGATCTTTGCAAGTCCGGACCTGAAACCGCCAAGATACCGAGTGTACCAAAGGGGAAGAGTGAAAGGACAATTCTCTTGGCGTACTTAGCGCCTTGGCAGTTTAATCTTCCAGTACCCGGAAAAGAGGAACCGCCAAGGGGGGAGAACCGCCAAGGGGGGAGAACCGCCAAGGGGGGAGAACCG
>CALLYA010000376.1 GCA_937875495.1 uncultured Verrucomicrobiota bacterium | reverse complement strand
TTTCAACTGGCCACGTGGGTGGGTTGGAGCAATGCCCTGATCCAACCCTATTTTTAGGGGGGGCAGCCTCTAGCCAACAAAGGCCACGGGGAATCAAACCCGTGGCCTTTGGCGGAGCATTGGAGTGGAGACAAAAAAAATGGAGCCAACGATCGGATTCGAACCGATGACCTGCTCATTACGAGTGAGCTGCTCTACCGACTGAGCTACGTTGGCCCCAGAAAGGTCTTCAATATTGATTCAGGCTTCGTAAAAATGCAAATGCGTAGGACCAAGAAAACTGCATCGTGATCGCCCTCGCCCTATGCGCCGCCAAGGGCGCGAATCAAGGCGCGCTCCAATACAATCCTTGAATCCCCGCCCGTGGAGATCAGCTCGATGTTGGCCTGCACCAATGCGTCCAGGGCGTTGGTCAACCCAGCCATGTCAAACCGCTGCGCCTGCAATTGGCTGCTGTATGCGGCATACGGATGCTGCATCAGAGGATTGCCCCGCTTCTCCTCTGCGAGCCAGGGGATCGGCGGACCCTGTTTCAGCCGCTCCAATTGAGCCTGGAAGGCGCGAAAATCACGCGTCGGCCGCAAGAGCCCCTCGTCCATCATCATCCTCAACACCAGCAGCGAGCGAACCCTGGAGAACATCATATAAAGCAGACCGATCTCGCTCTCGCCCTGAAACAGTAACCGGTCCAAAACCTCTAGGGCCTTCTGCAAGTCACGCCCTCCAAAGGCCTCGTTCAGATCCCAGGCCTCGTTCTCCTGTGAAGGGCTGCTGATCAGCCGCACATGCGATACCTCGATCCGCGGAGCACCCATCGAGAGACAGACCAGCTTCTCCAACTCGTTCTCCATATGCAGAAGGTTCGGCCCCATCCATTCGCTCAAAAGACGGAGCGCATCCGGAGTGATTTCCGTCCCAAGCTCACCCAAGCGGCCGCGGATGTGCTCCGACAACTCCGCGGGAGACATCCCCTTCCCACTCTTGCCGCCTCCGACTTCAAGCAGGGATGCGCCCGGGATCTTAGGAAAGCGCTTGGCAAAACGAAGCCGCTTCGATAAGCTCGTCGCCGTCACCAGAAATCGGAAGTTTTCGCCCAACCCCGATTCGAGTAGGTCCAACAGCTCGTCCAATCCCTTTTTCACCCCGGGAGTCGTGGCGACTGCCTCCTCGCCCAGTAGGTTCGTATCCTTCCACCAGACCACCTTCACAGGGGTGAAGACCGGCAGCGTGTTGAGCGCCTCCATCAGGCGCCCGAGCAGCGTCTCGCCATCTGTGAGGCGTATGGCCATGCCGTCGATCACCTCCAGGCCGAAATCAGTCATGCCTGGATCGAGCCATTGATCCACCCAACGCTGTCCCTCCTTGTGCAGCAGAAATCCGTCCTGGGAATGGATCAGGACCAATTGGGCGGCGGACTTGTTTTGCGCTTTCATGATTGGGGCCATAGCAGAAGACATCCTAAACGTGGTGATGGCTCAAGTCGAACCGGATTGCACCTCCTGTTGGAATTGAGGCAAACTCTATTCCACTCACCCGGACCCACCCAGCCGGTCGGGTTGCCCCATTCCGCAACCTGACCGATGATAGGACCGGTTACCCACCCTTTTTCGATATGGCCCTCGTTGAGGCCCGCCGCGCAGGAGGTTGAGCAATGGTCGACATGGAATCCCTGAAGAAACAATTGCAGGACGCCGCTTCGGAAGGACACCTTCTGCCCTCCGCCCTCGAGAACATCTTGCGGTGGCTGACCCCCGGACAGTACGGGCCCGAGGTCGCCCAGGTCATCAGCGAGCTCGTCGAGAGACGTGCGTGGCAGGAGCTGAACGACCGTTTTTTTGAGGACCTCGAGTTCGGCACCGGTGGGATGCGCAGCCGGACCATCGGCGAGGTGATCACGCCGACCGAACAGGGTAAGAATCCCCCCGGAATGCGGCCGGAGCTGCCCGCGATCGGCTCCAAGACCATGAATTTCTATAACATCCGGCGCGCCACGATGGGGCTTTGCCGATTCCTGCTTGCCCAGTCACGCCCGGATGGGCACCGGCCCACGCTGGCCATTGCCCACGACACGCGCCACTACTCGCGTGCCTTCGCGGAGACTGCCGCGGAAGTCGCATCCAAGATGGGCGTCAATGCACTGCTCTTCCCGGAAGACCGCAGCACCCCACAACTATCCTTCACCGTCCGCGAGTACGGCGCCGACGCAGGCGTGGTCATCACCGCCAGTCACAACCCCTATCATGACAACGGCTACAAGGTCTATTACCGCGACGGCGCACAGGTCGTCGAGCATGCCGACGCCATCATCAGCGAGGTCAAGGCCGTGGAGTCGACCGTCCTGCCATCGGTCGATGCCCCAGGCACCATCACCATCCTCGGCGATGATGCCGACCGGAAATACCTGGCAAAACTGCTCACCGTGGTGCTCGATCCGGAAGCAGTGAAGTCACGTAGCAACCGGCTCGGTATCGTCTTCACCCCGCTCCATGGGACCGGTGCACGCACCCTCCCCGCGGCACTGAAGGAACTCGGCTGCGTACCGGTTCTCGTCCAGGACCAATGCTCCCCCGACGGCGCCTTCCCCACCGTCAAATCGCCCAATCCCGAGAACCAGGAGGCGCTGGCCATGGCGATCAAACTGGCCCATCACGTCTCCGGCAACCTCGTCCTGGCCACCGATCCCGATGCCGACCGCCTTGGCGTCGGCAGTCGCGATGAATCGGGGGAGATCCGTTTGCTCAACGGCAATCAAATCGGCAGCCTGATCGCCCATTACCGACTCGAACGTATGCAGGAATGCGGACTCCTTCAGGGCTCCAATACCCTGATCAAAACAATCGTCACCACCGATCTCCAAGCCGAAATCGCCGCCGAATTCCAGACCCAATGCGTCGAGACGCTGACCGGGTTCAAGTTCATCGGTGAAAAACTGCGTATCTATGAGGAGCAGGCCTGTGCGGCCATCCGCCAAGCGCAACCCGAACTCCTGCAAGACCGCCCCTGGCACCAACTGGACGAACCGCTCAAGCGTGAACTCCTCCAGCGTTACAGTACCTATTATGTCTTTGGCGGCGAGGAGAGCTATGGCTACTCAGCCGCGGATTTCGTCCGCGACAAGGACGCCAACCTCGCGGCCGTCATGCTCGTCGACATGGCCTGCCACCTCAATGCCCAAGGGGTCACCATCCACCAATACCTGGACCGGATTTACCGGCGCTTCGGGTATTTTGAGGAAAAACAGGTCAGCCTCTTCCGCACCGGCGCCTCCGGCCAGGAGGAGATCGGCCGGATGATGGCGGGGTTGCGCAGCGCCGCCCCCTCCGAAATCGGCGCAGTCAAGGTGGAGCGCATGGTCGACTTCAAACGGGATGAAGTCCTGGATGCCGACGGTAAGGCGCTTCCGAATTCGAACGTCCTCTCCTTTGTCATGGCCAACGGATTCAAGATTGTGGCCCGTCCTTCCGGCACGGAACCGAAGATCAAATTCTATATCCTGGGCCGCTCCCACCGCCCCGGAGAACGCCCTGATCTGGACGAGACCGGCCTGAACGAAGCCAAGACCCAGGTCCGGCAGCAAGTCGAACAGTTCGCCGATGCCTTCGTCGGCTTGGCCGAATCCCTGGTGTGAGGCAACACCAGATCCTCTGAGACGATGCGCGTCCTGGTTGCACCAGATTCGTTCAAGGGCACCCTCACTCCGGTCGAGGCCGCCAAGGCTATCGCCGAAGGCGTGGCTCGTACCCTGCCCAACGCCGATATCCGTAAGTTACCGCTTGCCGATGGCGGAGAAGGCACGCTGGAGGCCATTGCCGACAGCCTGCCGTTAGAGCGAATTCCAGTGCCGACCGTCGATGCCCGCGGCCGGCCGGTGCAGGCCCTAATCGGGCTCCTGCCCAGCGGGATCGCGGTCATTGAGACCGCCCAGGCCAACGGGCTCGCCCTGCTCCCAAGCCATCTCCGTGACCCCATGCGCGCGTCGACCTTCGGTGTCGGACCGTTGATCATTGCCGCCCGGAACAGCGGTGCCCGAAAACTGATCCTGACCCTCGGCGGCAGCGCGACCGTGGACGGTGGGTTCGGCATGGCGACATGCCTCGGTTGGCAGCACCTCGATGACCAAGGCGCACCCCTGCCCAACACGCCCTCGGAACTGGTCCGCCTCGCTAGGATCCTCCCGCCCGACCCGCCGCGGATCATTCAAGATTGCACAGCCTGGGTGGATGTTCAGACCCCACTGCTCGGCCCCGAGGGTGCCGTCGCCATTTTCGCACCGCAAAAAGGTGCGCGCGCTAAAGATCTCCCACGTTTGGAGGCCTGCCTCGCCCGCCTCGCTCAGCGGTGGGAGGCCGACCTCGGTATCCAGCTCGGACAGGTGCCGGGCGGCGGAGCCGCCGGCGGGCTCGGAGCCGGTTGCATCGCCTACATGGGCGCACACCTCGTATCCGGCGCGGAGGCGCTGTTCCAACTGATCGACCTCGATCGCCACCTGCAATGGGCCGATTGTGTCATCACCGGTGAGGGCTGCCTCGATCGCTCCACATTCCAGGGAAAGCTGGTCGCTCAACTCATCCGCCACGCCGACGCATTCAAGGTGCCAGTCCTCGCCCTGGCCGGGAAATTCGAGCCCGGAATCGAAGAGGATCCGCGCTTCACGCAAGGATTCACCCAGGCCGCATCCGTTTCGCAGTGCTGCGGCGCGGAGGCCGCCATGGAACAGCCGCGCGAGGCACTCTCACGCACCGGCGCCATGCTCATGCAGTATGCCAGAGCCCGTTCGAAAAGGTCCATGGCGAAGCAAGATCGGGGTCGGGGTCGAAGGGACGCGTGATAGGATTCGGACACGACAAACCGGGTGCCGCAACCGTATTGTTGCGCCCGGCAACAGGGCTTGAGCGATGCTCAGAGAGCCAGGCGCCATACAGACTAGGCAGGAATCGATTTTCTCGATTTTCTCGATTTTCTCGATTTTCTCGATTCACTCGATTCACTCGATTTTCTCGATTCACTCGATTCACTCGATTCACTCGATTTACTCGATTTACTCGATTTCGATACCGATTTCGATTTCGATTTCGACCCCGATTCAGACAATGATCCGGCTGATCGGCCAACCCTCGTACTCCTACTCGTACTCGCCCCATCGTCATGTACGTGTACGTCCCTGGGCCGAGCTTGAGCGTGCCTTTTCGGACAGCCTCATACCCGATGAAAGGTTTCAGTCCCTTCCAACCGGAAGCAGTCGCCGCCAACAATTCCGAATCCGCAGGATCGCTCCCAGGTTGGCGCCCACGGCAAGCAGATACAGAAACGGAACAAGCACTTGGACGCCCCATACCGCGGCACCAATCACGCCGATCAAGAGGAGAACCACCCGCTCAGGCCGCTCGAACAGAACACCCGCGCCTTCGACCGACAAACCCTCTGCACGCGCACGCGCATAGCTGACCATCATGCTGCCGGTGATCCCGAAAAAGAGGATCGCGATCACATCCTGCCGGAGCGGAGGGTGCCCCAGGAAATAGAAGAGCAGCCCGCAGAACCAGAGGATCTCAGAATAACGATCCAAACAGGAATCGAGGTACGCACCGGCCTTGGAATGCCGACGATTCAACCGCGCGACCTCACCATCCATCATGTCACAAATGCCGGAGACCAACATGACCACCGCCGCGGCGGCAAACCAGCCTTCGGAAAGGAAATAGGCACTGATCAAGGCCAGCCCGACGCCTGCCCAAGAAATCAGATCGGGATCGACCCCGCGCCTTTGCAGCAGCCGGGCCAAGGGATGGACGGCACGATAGCCGGATCGCTTCAGGATTTCAGGCAACATAAGGCTGAGGGCCGGCGCCGTTGCGGCAATCCCCGGCCGGGGATGTCCTTGTCATGGCTCGTGAAAACAAAGGAGGGCCGAGAGCTCAGACCACAGGATGGTCCTGGACTCGGTATCCTCCACGATGGGAGCGCAGTTCAAGTCTTTTCTACACGCCGCAGTGCCGGCGCATGACACCACCACATACAAATCTCACAGGCTGATCCACACGCATGCACCCACACATCGGTCACGCTCAGGCGAGCGCGGTCCAATCGGGGAGCTCATTCAATCGGTCGAGCACTCGCCGGTCCGCCGGTGGAAAGACAAATCGCTCCAAAGCCTCGGGCCGGATCCAGGTGACCGCAGCACAGTCCAGCGGCCGAGCCACGCCTGAAATATAGGTGCACACCATGAAATGGAGGATCACGCGCCGATCCGGATAGGTGTGATCGACACTCATCCAGTGATACTCCGGCCTGACAGTCAGCCCCGTCTCCTCCATGATCTCCCGGATCGCAGCCTCGAATAGCGTCTCATTCGGGAAGAGTTTGCCGCCTGGGAACTCCCAGTATCCAGCCAGGTGCTTGCCCTCCGGCCGCCGGGCGATGAGGAGGCCTTCGGGACCAAACACCAGACAGGCGACGACGTCGATCGGTGCCATCGGCTCACAGGTTGGATTCGAGCTCATGGTGAGACCTCATCCCGGAAAAACCCGGGGGATGCAAACCGATGATGCAAGTTGCATTCCTCCGTTCACGGGGTAGGATTCACCTCAACCTCAGCGCCCGATCCGAAACGGGTCCAACCGGCCCTCAATAGGCCATCGGTCGCATCCCCCTCGCCTCGTGAACCGGTCGGATGACGCTCATGAAATGGTTTTTTCTCCCTTCGGCAGCTGCCGGTCTACGCAACGATCATATGGCGATCGATCGTCGGATCTGGGAGCAGGCGCCCCTGCAACAGGTTCAAGGCGCCCTTCGCTTCTACCGGTTTCAACGTCCGACGCTCACGCTTGGCCGTCTTCAGAAACCGGATCGCCTCCCCGCTCACTGGCAAGATCTAGCGCTCGAATTGCAATGGCGTCCCACCGGCGGCCGTGCCGTATTGCACATCCCTGAGGCCGATCTCTGCTACGGCTTCTGCACCAGGCTCGATCACCCGGTCTTCGGCGGCGATACCATCACCAGCTCGCGCGCCATCCAGGAAGTCATCCGCCAGGGGATCCAGAAACTCGGGATCGAAACCTCTTTCTCCCTGGAACGTGAGATCACAGGTCCGGGCGCGTGCTGTTTCAAGATCCGCAGCGAGTGCGAGCTGATGATCGGCACCCGCAAGGTGAGCGGCACGGCTCAGGCACGCGGGCGGGAATGGTTCTTCCAACAAGGCGCCATCATCCTGGATTATCGCAGCGAGGAGTGGGAGCAGGTCTTTCCGGAACTCAAAGGCGAAGCACCCGTCATGGCCGGCTTGCGCCAACACCGGCCGGATCTCGATCTCGATCGTCTCGAATCCGCCGTGACCAACGCATTTGTTGAGAACGGTCTCGATCTGTCGATGGATTCAGACCTCGCCACGACAGCCTTGGAGGAGTCGACCCTACCCTCACCGGACCGCTGAAGATTCGGTCTCCAATCAAAGAGCTCCCTTCCCGCGGCCATGAAATGCCGAGCCGCGCGCATGAACATCCAAACCCTGAGCAAATTCCAATGAACCCCAATGATCACCGGCCCGAAGGCTCGGCCGAGCCCATGAAGACTTTCTGTCATTCCTTCGACGAGGCGTATCCCGCTAAAATCGTCGACTTCCACGGCTGGGCCCTGCCCATCCAATACGACGGGATCCTGGCCGAACACGCGTGGACCCGTTCCAAGTGCGGCATGTTCAATGTCTCCCACATGGGTCGGTTCCGAATCAGTGGTCCACACAGCGCAGATTTTCTCGATGAACTGATCACCGGCAGCGTGCGGAAGGTAGCGAACGGGCAGGCCTTGTACACGCTCCTCTGCGATCCCTCCGGCGGGATCCTCGACGACATCATCATCTACAAGCATCGGTCGGACGACTACTTCGTGGTGGTCAACGCCGCCATGCGCGACGCGGATTGGGCCTGGATGCAGGAGCATATCGCAGATCGCTCCATAGCCATGATCGATCAGAGCGGCGCACTCGCCCAGATCGCGCTGCAGGGTCCGCTGGCCGAGGCGGTCCTCCAGGACTATACCGATGTGGAGCTCGAGGGTTTGCGCTACTTCCACCACACCCACGGAACGGTCCTGGGCGCGGAGACCTTGATCGCCGCCACCGGGTATACCGGCGAGGACGGTTTCGAACTCTACCTTCCCACCGCCGACGCCCTCGCCGTTTGGAGCAGACTGGCCGCAGACGAGCGGGTGCAACCCTGCGGCCTCGGCGCCCGTGACGTCCTGCGAATGGAGGCCGGACTCCGGCTCTACGGCCAGGACATGGACCGAACGCGTACCCCGCTGGAAGCGGGACTGAGCTGGACCGTGGCCAAGGATAAGGCACAACCGTTCATCGGTCAGGCACACGTGCTGCCCACGGATCGTCCCGAACGATTTGTCGGACTCACCCTCGAGGGACGCCAGGCACCCCGCACGGGTTACCCTATCCTCGACCGGAACACCGGCGCCGTCATCGGCCAGGTCACCAGCGGCGGGTACGCACCTTCCCTTTCCCATAGCATCGCCATGGGCTATGTCCAGAAGCAGGCACTCGATGCCGAGTGGGCCGTCTCCATCCGAGGCAAGGCACTCGCCGCCGAGCGCACCAAACTCCCCTTTCTCAATCATGTGACCCGCCGGTAAGCAGAGGCTCCGCAGCGCGGTCACCCACGTATCACGCGCCCCAATAACAGCGGGCACTCACCCATGGGCCGGCAACCCGGTCCAGACCCTTACGAATCGGAGAGTAGGTAAGAGCATGAAACAGTACACCGAGAGTCACGAGTGGTTTGAAGCGATCGATGGCAATCCCGGCCTGGTGAAGATTGGGATCTCCGCACATGCGGCCAAGGAACTGGGCGATGTGGTCTTCGTCGACCTCCCCGAGGTGAACCGCACTTTCGCCAAGGCCGAAAGCATGGCCGTCATCGAATCAGTCAAGGCCGTCGGCGACCTGTGGGCACCCTTTGCCGGGACCGTCACGCAGGTCAACGAGCAGCTCAACGACGAGCCTACGCTGGTCACATCCTCCCCGGAGGACGAAGGCTGGATCCTGCTCCTGCAGGCAGAGCAGCCCGAGGACGTGGACAACGCGGGCATGACACCCGATGCTTACCAGGCACTGCTCGCCAAGAAAGGTTGAGCAACAACCGGATGCCTCCCTTCCCGTTGCCGCGACACAGGTGATGCCATGCCTTTCATCCCGCAAAACCCTCAGGATATTCAGCAAATCCTCGATGCCATCGGGGTCGCACAGGTCGATGATCTCTTCGGCGATCTGCCGCAGGAACACCGCCTCTCCAGGCCGTTGAACCTCCCCGACGGCATGGAGGAACGTCAGGTGCGCAAACAGCTATCCCGACTCGCGGATCGCAACACCCTCCCCTCCGCAGCACCGACCTTCCTGGGGGCGGGCTACTACCGACATGACATCCCCGCGGCCGTGGGCGCGGTTCTGAGCCGCCCCGAATTCTTCACCGCCTATACCCCATACCAACCAGAGCTCAGCCAAGGCACGCTGCGCGTCATGCTGGAGTACCAGACCTTTATCCAGCGACTGACCGGGTTGGAGGTCTCAAATGCCTCGCTCTACGACGGGCCGACCGCCCTCGCAGAGGCGGTCCTCATGGGCCTGCGCGTTCGTAAATCCGAAGAGGTCTGGGTGTCCGAAGGACTTCATCCCGAATATCATGCCGTCCTTCAGACCTACCTCGATCCACTCGGGATTCATATCCAAACCCTGCCGCTTCGGAATCTCCTCACCGAGCCCGCCGACGCCGCAATCGGCGAGACAGCTGTCGTCGTCATTCAATCCCCGAACTATGCCGGCGAGCTCGAAGCCCCCGCCCTGTTCCGTTCCATCAAGGCCCAAGGCAATCGGTTCCTGGTCCTCAATGTCTGCGAGGCATTCAGCCTTGCATTGGATCCGATCCCAGCCGAGCTCGGCGTCGATGCGGTCGCCGGAAGCGGACAGTCCTTCGGCAATGCACTCAGCTACGGCGGCCCACACTTCGGGTTCCTGGCCGGACGCATGTCCGACATCCGCCAGCTTCCGGGCAGGATCGCCGGGCGGACCGAGGACCGACGCAACCGAGAGGGCATCGTGCTCACCTTCCAAGCCAGAGAACAGCACATCCGGCGAGAAAAGGCATCGAGCAACATCTGCACCAATCAGGCACTCAACGCCCTTGCAGCAACCGTCTTTCTCCATTTCCACGGGATGGAGGGACTCCAGTCCATGGCCGCTGAATGCGCCGGTCTCGCAGCGGCATTCGTCGACACCGCCCGCACCATTGATGGCGTGACCATCCACAACAGGCGCTTTTTTAATGAGGTCTTCCTGCAGGTCGAAGATCACACCCTGCACAAATGGCTGATCGATGACGGGGTGCTGATCGAGGCGCAGATTCCCGGCTTGGGCAAAGGCCTGCTCGCCGCCTTTACCGAGGAGAACACCCCGGAGGAACTCGACCGCCTGGTCCGCATGCTGGGCGGCTCCGGCCTGCCCTCCGCCACCATCGACCTTTCGCAAATCCCCGATCACCTGAGCCTGCGGCACGATCAGATCGCCTGGAAGCGCACCAGCGAAACCGCCGTGATGCGGCATTTCCACAAGCTCGCGCAGCAGAACTACTGCGTGGACGACGGGATTTACCCGCTCGGCAGCTGCACGATGAAGTTCAATCCCAGGCTCAATGAGGAGCTCGCCCGACTACCCGGCTTCAGCCAGCTCCATCCGCTCCAACCGCCCTGCCAGGTCCAAGGCGCGCTGGAGCTGATCGACCAACTGGAAGCCGCGCTCAGCGAGATCACCGGCCTGCCGGCCTTTACGCTGCAACCAGCCGCCGGCGCGCATGGCGAGCTGACCGCCCTGCTGGTCGCACGCGCATTCTTCGTCGATCGGGGGGAGGACAACCATCGCAATACCGTGCTCGTCCCCGATTCCGCGCACGGCACCAATCCCGCCAGCGCGCATATGTGCGGCTATCAGGTCCGGACGATCCCCTCGGATGCCCGCGGCAACATCGACTTGGAGAGCCTCCGCGCCAATATGGGCACCCATATCGCCGTGGTCATGATGACCAACCCGAACACCCTGGGCCTGTTCGAAGAGCACATCATCGAGGTCCAGCGGATCGTTCACGAGGCCGGCGCCCTCCTCTATTACGACGGCGCCAACCTCAACGCGATCATGGGCAAGATCCGTCCCGGCGATATGGGATTCGACCTGTTGCACCTCAACCTGCATAAGACCTTCTCTACGCCCCACGGCGGCGGCGGCCCCGGCTCCGGCCCGGTCGGAGTCCGCGCAGACCTCGCACCCTACCTGCCCGGCCCCCGACTCCAGAGGAATGATCGCGTCCTCTATTGGGGACCGATCGGGGAGAAGAGCATCGGCCGGGTGCGCGGCGCGTACGGCAACTTCGGCATGCTCGTCCGCGCCCTGGCCTACATCCGCAGGCTCGGCGGTCCCGGCCTGAAGCGCGCCAGCGAAATCGCCGTGCTGAACGCCAATTATCTGATGGCACGGCTGCCCGAAATCCTGCCGCCCGCCTTCGAACGCAGATGTATGCACGAGTTCGTCCTGACCGCGCGCCACCTGAAAAGCGCCACCGGCGCATCGGCCATGGATGTTGCCAAGCGCCTGATCGACCACCACATCCACCCGCCGACCGTCTACTTTCCGCTGATCGTGCCCGAGGCGATGATGATCGAACCGACTGAAACCGTCTCCCTGGCCGAGCTCGACCGCCTCGCTGAGGCCTTGGTTTCCGTCGTCGCCGAGGCTCACGATGATCCGGCAAGCCTTGCAGAAGCACCGAAGACGACGACCTTCAGCCGATTCGATGACGTACGGGCCGTCCGTACTCCGAAGCTGAACATCGAAGGGACCTGACGCATGAAATCAGATCACGGCCGCCAAGGCCCGGGCCCTATACCACAGTGGCTCATCAACCAATCCCCCAAGCGCTACTTCCGGGACCATATCCAGGATGTACCGCTCGACGGGAGCACGACCGTCTGCCAGGAAGCCCGCTGCCCCAATCGCGGAGAATGCCTGGCCCACGGAATCGTGACCTTCATGATCATGGGCAATGTCTGCACCCGCAATTGCCCCTTCTGCGCCGTCGAGTTCGGACGCCCGCCCGTTGCGCCCGACCCACAGGAGCCGGAGAAATTGATCCGCTCCATCCAGCACCTCGGACTGCGCTATGTCGTGATCACCTCGCCGAATCGCGACGAACTGCCCGACGGCGGCGCCGGACACTACGCCCTCTGCATCCGGCGGATTCGCGAGGAATTCCCATCGATCGGAATCGAGATCCTGATCCCCGATTTTCTGGGTAAGCCCGATTGCTTCGATCGCCTGATCGCCGAGCCGCCCAACGTGCTCGCACATGATCTGCAGACCGTGCCACGCCTTTACAGGCAGGTGCGTCCAGGCCATAAATATGAACGGAGCCTCGATCTGTTCCGGTATTTCCACGAACACGCCCCCGACCTGCCGCTCAAGGCCGGCATCATGGTCGGGTTCGGCGAGACCGTCGACGAGGTCGCCCAGCTGTTGAACGATTTCCGGCAGACCGGTGGGACCTTGTTCACCATCGGGCAATACCTCAAACCAGGTCCAGGCCATCTCGACGTGGTCGAATACGTACCCCTGGAACGGTACCGTGAGTTCACCGCCATCGGGCGCGAACTCGGCATCCAGGTCCAAGCCTCACCACTGACCCGAAGTTCCTACATGGCCGAGCGGCTGGCCGATCGTTTGGCCACCAACGCAAGCGCACGGGACTGAGCGGATAACCAACTCGAATCGGAACGTCCAGGGGCCGGGCCCAGGCCGGCCCCAAAGGTTCCAGCCCGGAGAGATTCCATGCAGAACCGAGTTCAAGCCATTTTCGAATCCCTGCCCACCCTGACCTGGGTGCTGGCAGGCGCAGTTTGGCTCGCATGGGCTCCTGCCTGCCCGGCCGTGACCAAGGCCAAAGAGCAAGTTCAGAAGATCGTGATCCAATACCCGCCCCAGTTTCAGGACTTGGTCAAGCTGAAGGAGATCCAGCGCCTCGATCGCCCACTCCTGCTCCATCAAGCCCTCGAACAGTTCGACATCCGCAACAGCGATTTGGGGCGTCTCCTTGTCACGGGCGATTTGGAGCTGATCGTCGGCGGCGGCGTTCAGGCGCCGCCCGAACACACCGCCGCGCAAGTCATGCTCCTGGAAGCCCTGGGCATGGCTCCCGACCGACCGGAGGTCCTGGCCACCGTCGCGGAATGGCACTTGTGGGAGCTGGAAAAACCGCAGATCACAAACGACAGCCTCTATTTCCACACCGATCTCTACGAGCGCTGGACGACCTTGGAACCGGACAATTCCGCACCACGCATCGGACGTGCCTTTTTGTACTGGCGCATGGGCAATCGCATGGCCGCGATCAAGGAGTGCCAGGCCGCCTTGGAGTGCCCGGTGTTCGACAACCATAGCCGGTTCCAACAACAGGCCGTCATCCGTGCCTGCGAACACGTCGGCTTCAGCGCCGCAGCAGCCAGAGATCGCGCACTCGGCATCGGCACAGGAGTCCTGAAGGCGTTTCGCTCCCTCGCCACCCAGCTGCTGCGAGGCTCCTCATCCGACGAGGCGGAGTCGGTCGCCGCACTCCTCAACCGAATCGCCCAAAAGTTACAATCCGACTGCAGGAGCCTGATCCAGGAAGAAGCCGTGCTTTCGGCACGACTCTTTTGTCTCGAGTACCTGGCCAGGCTCCCCATCCTTCGCGAGCAGGCGGTTGCCGAACAGGCCGTGGTGATCCGGAGAAAAGAAGCCCTCGCAGAACTGCTGCGGCTGCATCGGAATCGTGCCATCCGCGATTGGACGGAAGACCGCTGGGTCGCCTTCTTCAATCGCGCCCTCGAGGAGGGCGAAGAAAAGGCCATGCGCTACGAGGCCTCGGGGGAGAAACGTTGACACAGTTCCAACCTGCGTGCTTTGGTGAATCAAAACCACGGGACGTCACCGTTGGAATGGAAAATGGCGGGACCGGAACGTGAGGAAAGGCTCGATGAAACAGACAAGTCATACGCGTAAACAGGCCAAGGCGATTCGATCGTATACCCTTTTGTTCCTACTGTCGCTCTGGGTGGCCCCCTCGAGTTGGGCGGCACCGAGAATTGCTTCGGTGGGCTCGGAGCTGGTGCGTGAGCCAATCGCCTTCTGGGAAAAGATCCGTGGGCCCATCCGCGCCAACCATATCAATAAATTTGATGCGGAACTGACCCAGACCGAACTCCAGGAGAAACCCGGGCACAATTTCCGCGTCCGCTGGGATGCGGAGGAGCTGGCCGGGACCCCGGTTGAGATTCGATTGGTCTACCGTCAAAAGTCCAACACCCAACCGGCCACGCTCAAGACAACCCTGGATAACCCAGGCGCACGCAACAACGAGACCTTGTTCCGGGTCACCGGTGAACGTTTTGAACGATTTGGACCCGTGACGGCATGGCGCGTCGAGCTCTGGTATCGGGGGCAACGCATCACCCAAAAGCTGGGACCATACCAGAATCTCCTGGTCGTGACTGAACCGGGTGCAGACCCTGCCTCCGCCCAAATTCCGTGAGCCGCCCGAACATGAATGGTGCCTGCCAACACCCACCGCCACCATCCTCCTCGGTTGAAGACAGCACCCTTCGAGGTAGCGGCCGTCCGAAAAGCCCATGGGGGCATAGCTGAAGGCACTGCGGCTCCGGATGGGGAGAACTCGCGCAGAGGCGCAGAGGCGCAGAGGGGGAATGGGGAGGTTTGCTTGCGGGGTTGAGATGATGCCTGGAACAGGATTGGTTGGTTGGTTGGTTGGTTGGAAACGGTAAATCTCATAAATCTCCCCAAAAGGCAGGGAGTAGAGCATTGATCCTCCCCCCCAAGCCAGCTCGAAAACGCCACCGCGCCTCTGCGCCTCTGCGCGAGCCTCTCCGGATGGGAATGGGGGGGGCAGGTCGGGAAAGCGGCTTCCTTTTCGGACGACCTCGAGGTAGCGTGTCATTGACGCTGGTTCGTCGGGTGCATTACTATGTTTCAGGGCAAATCGGTTGAACCTCTGGAAGTGAGGCGGATGTCCATGAATAAACAGCCGCAACAGATCCTCGTCGGCGAGAGTGGCCCAAACGTTTTTATTCGGCTCATCGGTCGCGGATACTTTCAAAACAGCGCAGGCCTTCGCCAGTACCTCGAGGAGCAAATCCTCCGAAAAAAATCAAAGATCGACCTCGACCTCAGTGAATGCACCGGCATGGACAGCACCTTCCTCGGGACTTTGGCAGGCATCGCCATGAAGCTCCAGCAGGCAGGAGAAGGACTCCTGACGATCCGCAACCTGAGTCCACTCACCCGCAGACAACTGACCCTCCTCGGTGTCGATCGTCTGAAATGCGTGCACCTGCTCGAACTGCCGCCCGCCCCTGTTCCTGAGGTCACACCGATGCAGGAAGAGCAGACACCTGCAGACGACCTCGGGAAAAAGACCGCGGAAATCATGCTCGATGCCCACGAAAACCTGATGAAAATCAGTCCCAGCAATGAGGCGGAATTCAAGGATCTCACAGAGGTCCTCCGCGATCGGCTCAAGCGATTCGAGCAGGGCGAGACCTGATCGCCGCAAGCCCCATTGCACCACAGAGCCGTTCCAACCCAATCAACGACTGGTTCGCCTTCCGTCACCCGCGGCTCGCCGCGCAGAGGAAAATCCAGTCAACCATCCTCGGTTTTGAGCCATTACCGGGCCCCGCTGAGCCCGCCGGTCTATGCATTCCAACCTTTCCCATGCCACAATCCATCTCGCCGCCGCAAACTCCGTGGGGTGGACGGTCACCCTCATCATCGCCTTCACACTCTGCCTCATTCTCACCGTCAAGCTCCTCAAGGTCTTATCCCAAGTCGATCTGCTTCATCGCCGGTTGAGCTCGATTCAGCGCAAGAGCAATGCGGTAACCGATTTCCTTCATAGCCAAAGTCAGGCACTCCACGAACCGGCGGATTCCATCCTCGGCAAGATCCTCGAGGCCGCCATCAAGTCCACCGAGGCTACAGGCGGTGCCCTCTTCTTGCTCCCGCCCGGCGCCGACGCGCTGAAAGCCAAAGAGCTGCGGGGATTCTTCCCGCCCTTGATCCCGCCGTCGCGCGAGGCCGGTGGTAAGGTCGCCTCGAAACTGACCTTCTGGCACGACATGATCCAGACCCAGGAAATCCCTATCCATGTCGGCATCTTTGAAGAGCTGTTCGAGTCCAATCGCGGAATCTGTATCGATCAGGCCGAAATGGACTCCCGCCTCTTCCAGGCCGACGACCCCAACCTGCGCGTTCGCAACCTCCTCGCCGTCCCGTTGCATTACAATCAAGCCCCCCTCGGCGCGGTCGTGCTCGTCAATAAGATCGATCAGCTCGGCAAACCCCTGCCCTTTAGTGATGAGGACAGGACAATGGTCGAAACCTTGTCGCTTCACGCAGGCTTCAGCATTCAGACCTCACGGCACTTCGAGGAGCTGGCCGAAAAACGGCGGTTGGATTTCGATCTCGATGTCGCCCGTGAAATCCAGAAACTTCTGCTGCCGAAACATTGGCCCGTGGTCCCCGGCCTTCAAATCGCCGGCAAGAGCAATGCCGCACAACAGGTCGGGGGCGATTACCTCGATACCCTCACCATCGATGAAAACACGATCGCATTCGCCATTGCAGACGTCTCCGGCAAAGGCGTCCCTGGCGCACTGATGATGTCCATCTTCCGTACGCAGGTGCGCAGTCGCGCCAAGTATCACAATTCCCCCGCATCCCTGCTCGCAGAGATCAACCAAGACATGGCCGGCGAGATCAAAAAGGGGATGTTCATTTCCGCGATTTACGGAGTCATTGACCTGCGCACATTTACCATCCGATTTGCCAGAGCCGGTCACAACCCACCCCTCCTCTTCCGTCAACGCGACTTTTCCCTGGCCGAAATCACCCCGGCTGGTATCGCCCTCGGACTCGGAGACCCGACCCTGTTCGGCATGATCCTTGAAGATACTGAAGTCGTGCTGAACCCCGGAGACACCATGACCTTCTATACCGATGGCGTGACGGAAGCGGAAAATACAGAGGGGCAGGAGTACGGATTGCAGGCCTTCATGGACGCCATTCGTAGGAGCGCGCGTCAGGGCGCACGCGGGATTCTCGAACACGTCGCCCACCACCTGACCCGGTTTTCCGCCGGGGCACCGCAACAGGACGACATCACCATGCTGATCCTCTGCCGTCCCGATGAGTCCGGGGAGCTTCCGCACGTCCGAAACGCCCCCGAAGAAGGGTTCCCCGATTCGATATGAATGTCCCCTCCGCCACTCAGCCCCATCCCCCACCGGAAGAAGAGCTGTTCCGATCGAATTCAATAGGGCTGTATCTGCATTTTCCATTTTGCTCGGAACAGTGCAGCTACTGCGGGTTTGTCACTCGGAAATTCAGGGCGCACGCAGCAGAGACCTACCTCGGTCTCCTGGAGAAAGAACTCCGATTGCTGGCCAGCGCACGAGAGCAGCAATCCGGAACACTGCCACCCACCGATACTCTCTATCTCGGCGGCGGGACGCCCTCCCTCATGACCACTCAGGAGATCCCGCAGCTCACCAACCTCCTGCGCGGACTCTTCCCTTTTCCCCAAATGTCGGAATGGACCATTGAAGCCAATCCGGCCGACATCACCGAAGCCAAAGCGGAGGCGTGGCTGAACGCAGGGTTCAACCGCGTGAGCATCGGCGCACAAACGATCTCCCCCGCACTCCTGCAACGCCTGCATCGCCGACACGGACCCGATGATGTGCTGCAGGCATGTGCACTGCTGCGGGCTGCAGGCGTACCACAGATTTCGCTCGATCTGATCGCGGGATTGCCGGATCAGGAAATCGGTCGGGAACTCGACTGGCTCCTCAGCCTCGCACCCGACCACGTCTCCATCTATCTCCTGGAGGTGAAAGAAAAGACCCCCCTGGAGAGCCAGGTCCGTACCGGCACCTTCGTCTTGCCCGATCCAGACACGACCGCCGATGATTATCTGCAGATCGTAGAGACCTTGACCCGCGCCGGCTACTACCACTACGAAATCTCGAATTTCGCCAAACGCCCTCCCACCGGCCCCGAATGCGCCCGGTGCAGCAGACACAACCTCAAATACTGGGCCATGCAACCGGTCTGGGCCGCCGGTCTTGGTGCCCACGGCTTTGACGGAGCAAGTCGCTGGGCCGGTGAGTCACGACTTCCGGCCTATCGCGCAAAACTCGAGCAGTCTATTCTCCCCTACGCATGGCAACGGCAAATGTCGACCGCGGACCTGTTGGAAGAGGCCATGCTCATGGCCATGCGCCGAACCAAAGGTGTGAACCTGCCCGAATTGAGACGCCATTTCCCCGCCACCATCCTAGATCCTGTGCTGAACGTTTTGGAGGGGTTCTTGACACCCGGATGGCTGGTAAAGACAAAGGAGCAGTACCTCCGTTTCACCCTGGAGGGCATGCTCCTGTCCAATGAGATCTTTGAAGCCGTCCTGGAGGCCTTGGAACCGTTCGCCGCAGCCCCTTCCGCGGAGATCGCAGAGGGGTGTTGACAGGCGCAAAAGAGGAACCGCCAAGACGCCAAGGGCGCCATGAAAGAAAAGAGGAGATAGGAACCGGCCAACGAAGTTGAGGGTCTGCCGAGGACCGGCTCATAAGACGAACCGCCAAGACGCCAAGGGCGCCAAGAAAGAAAAGAGGAGATAGG
>CALLYA010000375.1 GCA_937875495.1 uncultured Verrucomicrobiota bacterium | reverse complement strand
AGGGGATCGCGCTGGGTGTTGGCTGGGCCGGGAACTTCCTGACCGTGCAGGAGCAGGCCGGGTTCCAGCTCTGTCTGGGCCGGGTTAACGATCGAATGATCGAGCTGCTGAATGCACCTTGCGCCTGCCCGGCACTCTGCCGATGAATCGGCGCTGCAATCGGATCAAACGGGAGGTTGCGGATGCCGGACAAGCTTGGGTTTGACGAATGGCGGGCCACGGTGGCGACGGTGACCACGGCGCCACGATGGCGCGTGCGATGGGCCAGGTCGAGAAGGCGATCGAGGCGGCACCCGCCGGGGATGCCAAGCAGCTCCTGGCCGACGTCGGCTGGGGCATTATGGGCGTCGACGGCGGTGCGACCGGACCCCTGCTCGGTTCGCTCTTCCGGGGACTCTCCGATGAGGTCGCGCCGGACGGGGTCCACGATGCCGCGACCATGGCCGCCGCCTTGGAAGCGGGGCTGCAAGCGGTGCGTAAATTGACCCGTGCGCAGGTCGGCGACAAGACCATGATCGACGCGCTCGTCCCTGCCGTGGCGGATGCGCGCGCGGCCGCCGATCGCGGTGCGGACCTGTCCACGGCGCTCGAGGCGGTCGCTGCGGCGGCGCAAGCGGGCGCTGAAAGTACAAAGACATTGGCTGCGCGTTTCGGACGCGCGAAGAATTTGGGCGAGCGGAGCGCCGGCGAGCAAGACCCCGGTGCGACCTCGCTCTCCTTACTGTTCCGCGGGTTCGCGGAGGGAGTGAAATAGTGCCGGATCCAGGTGTACAACAGTCTAAGACTGAAAAAGATAAAGATTTTGCGATCGGTGTGCCGCAGGAGACCTTCGGTTATTTCCTGAAGGGCGCCGCGCACCTCGATTGGGGAATGAAGAATCGGCTGGCCCGCATCTTCAATCCGAAAACCGGGCGCACCCTGATGCTCGCCTTCGACCACGGCTATATCATGGGTCCGACCTCCGGCATCGAGCGGATGGATCTTCGCATCCCACCGCTCACCGAGTATGTCGATTGCCTGATGTGTACCCGCGGGGCGCTGCGGACCTGTGTCGATCCGAACACGCGCAAGCCGCTGGTGCTGCGGTGCAGCACCGGCGCGACGGTGCTCAAGGAGCTGAGCAACGAGGTACTCGGGGTGACGATTGAGGACGCCATCCGCTACAACGCCTCGGCCATCACGTGCCAGGTCTGCATCGGCGCGGAGTATGAAAAAGAGACACTGACCAACCTCTGCACGCTGATCAACGCCGGCAATGCTTACGGCATTCCGACCCTCGGGGTCACCGCTGTCGGCAAGGAGCTGGTGCGCGACGCACGCTATCTCGGGCTGGCCTGCCGGGTCATTGCAGAGCTCGGTGCACACTTTGTAAAGACCTATTACTGCGAATCCGGATTTGAAGAGGTCGTCGCCGGTTGCCCGGTCCCGATCGTGATCGCCGGCGGAAAGAAGATTCCGGAATTGGACGCGCTGGCGATGGCCTTCAACGCGATCGATCAGGGCGCGGCCGGGGTCGACATGGGCCGCAATATCTTCCTGGCCGAAGACCCCGCCGCCATGAGTCAGGCGGTGCACGCCGTCGTCCATGAAAACCTGAAACCGGCCGAGGCCTATGACCTCTATCAAACACTGATGCATCAACGGCGCGGGTGACCCGCGCCGAGGAGGGTTGGGGGTCATGAAAAAGATGACACGACGCGAGATGATGGGCAGCACACTTTCACTGGCACTCTTTCCGGCAGTCGTCGGCGTGCCGATCACTAAAAAGGTTGCCCGTAGCAATGGGGAGACAAAGTTGAAAAGCTATCCGAATGAGCACTTCTATAAGGCGGACGGAACCTTCGATGCCGAGGCCGGCAAGGCCGCATTCTTCGAGATGTTCGAGGCCTTCCACTACCCGATCGTGCCACGACTGAAGACCGACGATTTCTGGGTCGTCGATTTCGGCCTCGGCAAGTTTGCCGAGATCGGTATGGGCGGCATTTTCTGGCTCAACCGGCATGACGAGAACTATTTCGGCCATGACATCTATCTCCTGCCGGGCCAGAGCATTCCGGAACATCGGCATGTGAAGACCGACGCGGCCGGACCGAAGCTCGAGAGCTGGCAGGTCCGCAACGGCTGGGTCTATCTCTACGCCGAGGGCGAACCCACGCCCGGGATCGAGGAGCGCCTGCCGCCGACGATCGCGCCCTACTGCAAATCATGCGTGGAGAGCAAGCTCATGCCGGGCGAAGTCGCACACCTGACCGGTGCAGAGGATTGGCATTTTATGAAGGGCGGCGACCAGGGTGCGATCGTCACCGAATACGCCACCTATCACGACGGCAACGGCCTGCAATTCAGCCATCTGGGTATCAAATTCTAGGCGGTTGGCGTGGGTAATCACCCCGTTCATGCGAATCCAATGGCGACCTGGATCGGACCATTAGGCGCGTGATGCATGCGGGTATGGCAAGAACCGAAGATGTTGGACCAAGAATAATGACTAAGAGAACGATGCTGTTTCTGGTCCTGGCCTGCCCGGTTTGGCTTGGTCAGGTTTCGGCGGCCACTTCCCGTGTGGATGCGGTTTACTCCCGCAGTGGGGACTGGCTTGAGACGATGCGCGAGACGCACGCGCGCTACGTGCAATGGATCGAGGAATCCGCTGACGCGGTCGAGGTTCAGCTCGGGCCCTGGCATGTGACCGGACCGCTCGGAGTTGCGACTTTCGCGGACAACGCGATCGACCCACAAGCGGTTCAGCTCGACGCACAGACCCCGCAGGGGCAACCGGTCTGGCGGATCGGTAACTATGCCGACGGTCAGGTACACCCGCTGCCGGGCGGGGGCGGCGCGTGCGCGAC
>CALLYA010000374.1 GCA_937875495.1 uncultured Verrucomicrobiota bacterium | reverse complement strand
GGCGAAGGTTGAGCGGTCCATGAGGGCCGGGTGCCAACCAGAGCAGGAATTTCGATTCGAATTCGATTTCGATTTTGGGTATTTGCGGGAGTGAACTGGCCAGGGTCCTTGGGGTGTGGGTCACGAAGGAGGAGAGCGGAGCGGGGCAATCGAATGGCATAGTGAACTGCGGTCCTGCTCTTTACGGACGGAGTTCGGATCCTGCTTGCCTTGGCTGGGAGCTGCGGCCTAGGATGAGCTCGGCCTCGGATCGGGTTTGGAAGGGGGGGGCTGTCGGGGGGCAGTCAGATTCTGATCGAGGGCGATGACAGGTAATTCGGCGGGTTGGCCCACAGTTTTTGGGCTGAGACGACAGGGGGATAGTTGTGGTATCGGGTCAAAGTGCTCGAGTGATGCTGGTTTTACCCGATCCAGGGGAATTGGATCGTATTTGCGAGGCGATTGAACTGGAGGGGCTGACTCCGCGTGCAGCGATGGACTGGGAGCGTCTCCAGTACGATCTCCATCGCGAGGGGTGCCCTGACATTTTTGTGGTCGATCCCCGTATGGAGACCTCGACGCAGCAGCCGATCGGGCTTGAACTACGAAAGAGTCGTCACACAGGGACGGCTTTGATGGTCTTTTCTGCACAGAACGGGGAGCTCGATGGTTTGCCTGCGATCCTCGGCGAGGTTGCGGATGTTGTCCTCTCTCCGAACCGGCCGGTGGGTGGCATTCGCAAGGCGCTTCGGATGCTTGCGGCTGCGGATTCAGGCCGGGAGCGATACGCGGCGGTTTCGAAATCCCTACAGAACCTGACGCCTGTGGAGCAAAAGCTCCTCGAGGTCATGTGGAACCAATACGATCGACCTGTCAGCAGAGACCTTCTTCTCTACGCGGTGTGGGGCTATCAGCCGAATGTAATGACGAGGACAGTGGATACGCACATCAAGCGGCTTCGGAAGAAGTTGGAGGGGGCGCCCTGGCAGATCAGGACGGTGCGCGGCTTTGGCTATCATTTATCCAGAGCGGCCAGGGGAGATCGGGAGGCATGAGAGATTTTGACCCGTTGGCATGGGACTGGCTACTCCCGTTGGAGGGCACGAATGTACAGTCCGATTCGCGGTCCCGCCTGCAATCGGCCTTTGAGCTGCTGCACGGCATTCGCTGGGAACCGGAGCATGCGAAACAGGTGGCACGCCTTGCGGTCTCGGTGTTTGACCAGCTTCGGTCGGTGCACGGACTGGGAATGGAGGGGCGGGACATCCTTGCGACGGCTGCGCTGCTGCATGATGTCGGATGGGCGATTGATCGAAAGCAGCACCACAAGCACTCGATGCGACTGATTCTGAAGGATCGGCTCGACGGATTCGACCTGCGGCAGCAATTGATGGTGGCGAACGTGGCACGCTATCACCGCCGGGCGTTGCCGAGCGATGAGCATCGGCCCTATTGCATGCTTGGGCAGGAGGATCGAGAGACGGTATGTATGCTCGCGGGAATCCTACGCATTGCTGACGGCCTGGACCGGGCGCACACCCAGGACGTGGGTTCTCTTCGGGTCGAATGGGAGCAGGATGCTTGTCGGCTTGTCTTGACTCCAATGAACGGCTCCCTGAACGAGATCAACGTCCAGGGAGCCTTACAAAAGGCCGATTTGTTTGAAGCGACGTTTCGGCGGCCGGTGCGGATTGTGTGTCAGCCCGGCGGTCCGGGGTCAGGCGTCAGGGGCGAGTAATCCCTGCGCACGCTCGAGTTCCTCGGGATCCCGCACATCGATCCAGTGTCCTTTTAGCAAGAGGGTACGGACCCGTTTCCCGGTTTGGCAGAGTGCCTTCAGGGCATCGGTCAGCTCGTACTCCCCACGCGGACTCTTCTCCAGGCGTGCGGTGTAGTCGAACAGGACCGGGTCGAAGGCATACAGTCCGGCGTTGTACCAGGGCGAGGTGACGGTCCCTGGAGGTGGCTTCTCGATGATGTCGAGCATATCGCCCTTGTCGTCGATCATGACGGCGCCGCCTTTGGAGGTATCTTCGCCGCGCCAGATGGATACGACGGCTGCGCACGCTTCCTCCTCGAAGGTCTGGCGGAGGGCCTTGTAATTGGCTGGGGCGACGAGAATATCGCCATAGGAGAGGACAAACGGTCCGTCGGACAGGGCGGCTTTCGCCAATTCAGGTGCCTTGCCGGTACCATCCTGGACGGTTTGGCGCACGTACTGAATGTTCCAGCCAAAGCGGCTTCCGTCGCCGAAGTACTCCTCCACGACCTCGGCCTGAAAACCGGTGATGATGACGAAGTCCCGGATCTGGGCCGATGCGAGGCCTTCGAGGATATGAAGCAGGGTGGGCTTGCCTCGAACGGGCAGCATGGGCTTAGGCATTGCCTTGGTGAGGTCCTTCATGCGCGTGCCTTTGCCGGCCGCCAGAATGAGTGCTTTCATCGGTAATTGGGGTCCCGTGGTTTAGGATCATGCCTCGGCGGGCCGTGAAATGGCGTGTTGGGTAGGAAAGATCCGAGGCGTCGATAGTACATTTCCCTGGGGGTTGTCAGGATTGCAAAATGCCAGTAAGAGTCTGCCATCGCAAGGGCGGCTTCCGTGGTTTCCGCGTGGAGGATTCTGAATCAGGCAATTGGTCGAGGTGTGTGAGGACGAAATTGATGGGCAAGAATGTGGAGGAAATGACACCTGAAGAAATGCGGCGCTACAGTCGGCACCTACTGCTGCCAGAGGTCGGCCTGGATGGGCAAGCGGCGCTCAGGTCCGCCTCGGTTTTGCTGATTGGTGCGGGTGGGCTGGGCAGTCCTGTCGCGCTCTATCTCGCCGCAGCTGGGGTGGGCCGGATTGGGCTGGTCGATTTTGACGTTGTGGATGAAAGCAATCTGCAGCGCCAGCCGCTGCACCACACCTCGGATGTAGGGCGGTCCAAGCTGCAATCCGCGCGCGAGAAGATCCGGTCGCTCAATCCGCATGTGGAGTGCGTCTGTTTTGAGGAGCGCCTCACGGCGGCGAATGGGCTGGAGATAATCTCGGGTTTCGATCTGGTGATCGATGGCACGGACAACTTTCCGACGCGGTACCTGGTCAATGACGCCTGTGTTCTCTCGGGCAAACCGAATGTCTACGGGAGTGTCTATCGGTTTGAGGGGCAGATGACGGTCTTTGATGCGCGGAAGGGGCCCTGCTATCGGTGTCTCTATCCGGAGGCTCCGCCGCCTGGGCTGGTGCCAAGTTGTTCGGAGGCGGGTGTTCTCGGGGTCTTGCCTGGCGTGATCGGGCTGTTGCAGGCGACTGAGGCGGTGAAGCTCATCCTGGGGAGGGGGCGGTCGATGATCGGGCGGCTCCTGTTGTACGATGCGCTGGGGATGGAGTTTCGCGAGATCAGGGTGCGGAAGGCCCCGGACTGTCCGATCTGTGGGGAGCATGCCACGCGCCGGGAACTGATCGAAGAGGTGGCCGTGTGTGGAGTGGCTGGAGAGGAGGATGGGCCTTCGGACGTCCTGGAGCCGTTGCAGCTCAAGCAGCTGATGGATTCCGGGGCGGTGCAACACCTGATTGATGTGCGTGAGCCATATGAGTACACGCTCTGCCGGATCCATGGTTCTGTCTTGATCCCGCAGGGGGAGGTCCTGTCTCGGCTGTCGGAGATTCCGCGCACTGGACAGGTGGTCATCTTATGCCGATCCGGAATACGCAGCCGGCACGTGATCGAGCGGTTGAAGGCTGAGGGGTATGGTAATTTGTATAATCTCTCCGGCGGGATCCTCGCATGGGGCCGGGAGGTCGACCCCACGATCGAGCCGTACTGAGTAGCAGCCCGTCTGGAAAGGCGCGCTCTATCAGGTGATGGTTACCGGAATCGGGGGAATCGAGTTAATCGAGTTAATCGAGGGAATCGAGGGAATCGAGGGTTGCTGTCACCTGGTTTCTGCGTACGCCCATGTTTTTTCCTCCTCGATAGCGCTTGAAGCACGAACCCCCCGAAAGTCCGGACCCGCAGTGGTTCCACTCTTCACAGCGCGGTGCGCAGTGGACGGCGAGGGGGAGTGGGCATAGAGTACGCCCATTGTGTCCAAGCCAAATCTATTTTCCTATCTACCGTCCGAGCTCGAGCCGACCGACGAGGTCTTGCTGGAGCGTTTCGTTGCCTACGTCGAGGATTGTGGTCTCTCGCTCTATCCCGTCCAGGAAGAGGCCATTTTCGAACTGTACGCAGGCCTGAATGTCATCCTGAACACACCGACCGGGTCGGGTAAATCACTGGTCGCCTCCGCCCTGCATTTTCATTCCTTGGCGAACGGACGGCGCTCCGTGTACACGTGTCCGATCAAGGCGTTGGTGAATGAAAAATGGATGGCGCTCTGCCGTGAATTCGGGGCTGATCAGGTCGGATTGAGCACTGGTGATGCGACGGTCAATCGCGACGCGCCGATCCTCTGTTGCACTGCGGAGGTCCTGGCGAACATCGCCTTACGCGAGGGGGACTGGGCGCCGGTGGATGATGTCGTGATGGACGAGTTTCACTGGTATGCCGACCGTGATCGTGGCGTGGCGTGGCAGGTCCCGTTGCTGACCCTGCCGTACACGCGCTTTTTGCTGATGTCGGCCACGCTGGGCGATACACGATTTTTCGAGGAGCGCCTGACGGAGCTCAACCGCCGTCAGAGTGTGACGATTCAATCCGCGGATCGCCCGGTACCGCTGGAATACACCTATTCAGAGATCCCGGTCGCACCGGCTCTGGAGAAACTGGTGGAGGAGCAGAAGACGCCTGTTTATGTCGTGCATTTCACGCAGGCGGACGCGGCCAAGAGTGCTCAGGATTTTACGAGCATCAACGTTTGCACGAAGGAAGAGAAGCAGGCGATTGCGGAATCGATTTCGGATGTGCGGTTCAACAGCCCCTTTGGTCCGAGCATCCGCAACTGGCTACGGCATGGGATTGGGATCCATCATGCGGGGCTGCTCCCCAAGTATCGCGTGTTGGTCGAGCAGCTTGCCCAGAAAGGCTTGTTAAAGATCATCTGTGGCACGGACACGCTCGGGGTGGGGATCAACGTCCCCATCAGGACGGTTTTGTTCACACGGCTTTGCAAGTTCGACGGGCGAAAGACCCGGATTTTAAGCGCTCGTGATTTCCATCAGATCAGTGGACGTGCGGGGAGGAAGGGCTTTGACGACAAGGGCTGGGTGGTCGTGCAGGCGCCGGAGCATGTCATTGAGAACATGCGCACGCGGGCCAAGGCCCAGCAGCGAGGGGGGAAGAAGGCGGTCATGCGCAAGCCGCCGGAGCGCAATTTTGCGAACTGGGACAGCAAGACCTTCGATCGTCTGGTGGCCGCCCAGCCGGAGCAATTGAAGTCTCGGTTCCAGGTCTCGCATGGCATGCTGCTCAACCTCCTGAGCCGGGTGGATGACGGTTGTCGAGCGATGCGGCGTTTGATAGCGGACTGCCACGATCCCGAGCATCAGAAGCGCGCTCATAAATTGCGGGCGTTTCAGCTGTTCCGCTCGTTGGTCGAGAGCGGGGTGATTGAGATCATTCCCCCGGCCAAGCGCGTCTTGGAGGTTCCGGAGGGGTGGGCGGAGGGAGCGGAGCCGATACGGCCTGCGAAGGTGCGTGTCGACGTCGAGTTGCAGGATGATTTCTCGATGGATCAGACGCTATCGCTCTATCTACTGGAGACGATCCCTTTACTCGATCCGGAGACTCCCACGTATCCGTATGTTTTGCTGACCCTGGTGGAGTCGATCCTGGAGGATCCGATCCAGATCCTTCGGCGTCAGTTGGACAAGGTCAAGGGGGATGCGATCGCGGAGATGAAGGCTGACGGGCTGGATTACGACCAGCGGATGGAGGAACTCGCCCTTCTCGAGCATCCCCAGCCTGACCTCCCGTTTATCGAGGAGACCTTCCGTGCGTTTTCCGCCAAGCACCCTTGGGTCGGTCAGGAGGACATCCGCCCCAAATCGATCGCGCGCGAGATGTTCGAGGAGTTTCGCTCGTTCTCGGAGTATGTGCGGGACTATGAGCTCCAGCGCGTGGAGGGGCTTCTTCTGCGCCACCTGCACAATGTTTACAAGGTTTTGGCGCAGACGGTGCCGGACGGCGCCAAGACCGAGGAGGTCTGGGAGATGGAGACCTATTTGCGGGAGATGATCCGGCAGGTCGACTCCAGCCTCATGGACGAATGGGAGAAGATGCGCGATCCGACCCGGCAATTGAGTCCGGAGGCGGACGAATTGCGACCGCCCGGTGCGGTTGATGCCGCCGCGGACATCACCCGCGACGAGAAGGGTTTCACGGCCACGATCCGCACGCTCGTCTTCACCTTTTTACGTGCGATCGCCATGGGTGATGAGGAGGCCGCCCTAGGAGCGATCAGTTCCACGGCCGTTGCCGGCAGTCTCGAGGAGACGGAGGAGTGGACCGTGGATCGATTGCGTACGGTCTTCGACGACTATTTCGAAGAGCATGAACGGCTGATGCTCGATCCGGAGGCGCGGAACAAGCGGCACACCTACGTCATGTCCGACAAGGAACTCGGCATCTGGCGGGTGCAACAGATGCTCATCGATCCGGAGGGCAAGAACGACTGGGTGGCGGAGTTCCACGTGGACCTGGCCCGCTCCCGCTCGGAAGGTCAGCCATGGATCACGCTGGCCCGCGTGGGAGGGTTGGTGCCGTGGGGCGCGGGGAATGATGCGGAGTAGTGGGCGGAGAACGCGGTGGCGTTTTCGACCTGGTTGCGGGGGTGGGTAGGGTCCATGCCCGGCCAACCGCCAAGAGCGCCAAGGGGAGGGGATTGAACCGCCAAGCCGCCAAGAGCGCCAAGGGGGAAGGGCGTCTTGGCGGTTCACCGCCCATTGCTGCTATGGTTCGTCTGCGAAGTGGGCGCGTTTGGTTATGAAGTGTTGGTATTTGGCCTGTTCTTCTGCGGACCATGCGTGGGCTTCGGTATAGTTGCCGCAAAAGGGGACGCACAGGTCGATCCACGCGGCCAGTTTCTGCATTTCTTGGGTGGTCATGTGCACATCCTCGTGACCGGAATCGAGCAGATCCACGAGGCGGCTGCGGTTGGATCCGACGGCCAGGGCCGGTTGAATGGGGGGGGCGGACTGTGCACTGGTCCAATTGAGCATTGGATGGTCTGGATCCCCCCGCCACCGGGCGGCGATCGCGGGATCATCGGGGCGCGCGTGGGTCAACTCGAGGTAGGCCCGGCTCCATCGCCGCTGTGCGATCGGATCAAGGACTTCGTGGTTCCGCAGGTCGTAGGGGACCTCGGGGTTGCCGTTGTGGCAGCTGATGCAATGCCGATCCAGGATGGGCTGGATTTCGCGTGGGAAGCTGAAGCCTCTGGGCGGACCATTGAACGGTTTCAGGGCTGTCGGCGGGCGACGCAAGGCTTGAGTGCGGACGAGGCTTGCGATCGGGACCTCGTTTTTGGATTCATGGCAGCCGACGCAGGAGGCGTTCTCGCCCTGCTGTAGGGTTGTCCAGCTGCGCATGGTCTGGACCATCCGGCCTTGAGCGTCGAGGAGTTGGAAGTAGAACGGGGTACGGGCAGGCGCGCGGAAGAAGGCGGATCCATCCTCGTGCACGGGTGTGTCGCCGAGGATGATCTTGGGATCCCAGCTTCCGTTGCCGATGGCGACCGGTGTGCTGACCAGTGCGCCGCCGCCGGGCCCGCCGTTCTCGTTATGGCCGATCCCTGCCGCTCGGTAGTCGAGGGCGATGACCCGCAGGGACTTGACAGTGCCTCGGGGGACACCCTCCAGGCCGGGGCCGACGTAGACATCCTGGACGTAGCAGGTGCCCTCCTGCGCGGAGGTGTTGATACGATTGGGCTGGATGGGGATCTCGGTGCGCGGGCGCACTGGAACGGGCTGACTGGAGGGCAGGCGGTGATCGAGCACGAGCCGCTCGCGGCGTCCGTCGCGGAAGAAGGCATAGATCCCGAATCGCGGCCCGTTGGCCTCCTCGGCCCAGCGCCAGCCGATCGGGTGGTAGGTGACGAGGCTGACCTCTTCGGAGAGTGGGTATGGGTATTGGAAGAGATCTCCTTCTTGCCCGTAGGCATCGACCTGGACAGCGGGCGTGGCACGTTCCGGCGCGATCAACTGAACGCCTTCGTTCTCCTGGCGGCCGCGCGAGGGATCGATCAGGATCAGCTTACCGGTCTGCATCGTATGGTGTCCGGTTGCGATCGCGATCACCTTACCGCTGCGCGGAACGCTACGCGCATGGAGGATGGTCGTTGGAAACCAGGAGTTGGCCCCATAGAACTCGGCCTGACTGGTCCCGTCGGGGTTCATCTGGAAGAGTGGCTGCGGATAGATCTGGCCGCGGTCGTTGTATTCCCAGCGGGTATAGAGCACGCGGCCGTCCTGAGTGACGGTTGGATAGTTATCGTGGACCTGATCGAAGGTGATGCGTCGGATCGCACCGCCGTCCGGGTCACAGGTATAGAGGTTGCTCACTTCGGTCCACCAGCAATCGACGATTTGGACGCAACGGGTGGAATTGAAGAGGATGTCGCCACCCGGCAGGTAGGCGCCTTCGTAATCGGCGACGCCGAGTCCGCGGGTCAGTTGTCGTACCTCGCCGGTGGCCAGGTGGTATTCATACAGGTGGAAGTCGTCCTCGAAATCCGATTGTTTCCACGCAAAGAGAACGCGCGTGCCGTCGAAGGCGACATCCGGGTCACGAATCACGCCGTCGGAGTCTTCGAGCAGGGTCTCAACTTGGAAGTCGGCCCCGTCCCATCGGGCTATGCAGAGGGCGGAATCGGGGATGAAGTGGCGTTCGTTTTGGGCGTCGGACTGGCCTTCGGTGTAGGCATAGTGCGATCCGCCAAGGGTGGCATGTCGGGTGAAGACAAAGTTGGGTGTCTCGGCCGTGACCGGTGCGAGTCGAAGTTGTCGGCGAAGGGCGCATGACTCGGAGTAGAGCTCGAGCCACTTGGGATCATCGGGTGTGGCTGAGGTGGAAACGAGCGTGGCCATGCGTTTTGCGAGGGCGTCTCCGGCTGGGCCGATCTCGGCCAGTACCCTTTGCAGCATCCGGATCTCCCCGGCGGCATCGCGATCGGATTGAAAGTACCAGGCAAACTGGGCCATTGTGTCGAAAACGCCCTCGGATGAAAACCGGTACGGTTCTTGATCCTGCAGAAACCAGTCTGTCTCCGGAAATTCGTTCCAAAGGCGGTAGAGCAGGTCTTCGTAGATCTGTTCCGGCCACAGGTGTGTGGCGGGCATATCGAAGAGGAACCCAGCCCTGCCGTTCGGACTAAACAACTTGAGGGTCAATCGGTGGACGCCCTCTGTCAGGTTCAGGTGCAGTTCATGTTCCGAGGACGGGTTTGCATCGATGAGCAGGCTGGTGTCGTCGAGGAGGACTTGGAACGGGCTCATGCTTTGGAGCTGCAGGAGGACGGGTCCGTCCTGGCGGGCCGTGATATCCCTGGAGAGGAATCGGATGGTGCCGCGGGGCAGGATAAGGGGATGCAATTCCCCGTCGTCCCAACCTTCCATCCGGCTCAGGGACGTGGTGCGCTTGGGGGCGGTTGGGTCTTCGGGAGGCTCGGCAAAAGGTTGATTGGGCGCAGGAAGTGGGGGGCCGGCGAACCAATCACCGAGGGTGGGTGTGCTCAGCGGCAGGGTATTGATGAAGCTGCGGGTGGCGGTCATTGTGGCCGCCCAGGTTGATCGCATTTGGAGGACATCGCGCTGACCGCGGGCGATCTCGGCGAGGCTTTGTTCCGGGGCGGTGGTGGCTTGACCAGCGGCGCGGTCAAGAGAGGAAACGGATAGGTGCAGGACAAAGACTGCGCGGAGAATCGAGCTGGCTATGTGGTGGTACGAAGTGGGCATGTCGTCAGGGGCCTTACTCGGGCGACAAAGGCGGGTCGGCGGGGGGAAATCGGATATTGCAGTCGGCTGATGCAGAGCCTATACACCGTTTCACAGGTCCCGGCACAGTCCAAAAGTGCAAGGGTATGGATCCGGGGCCATTATTTTGGGACGGCTACTCTGTTGCACAGGATGGTATGGTGCGACTTGGTGGGACCGGTCTTCAACGAAATTCAGCCATGACGAAGCATATCATGAAATTACGCGCACGAACCAACAAGCCGCTTGCCTTCTGCATTCTCGTTGCGGGCCTGACCGCGTTGACAGGACTCCGCGCAGCGGAGGCAGAGGGGTGGACTCCACTTTTTGACGGGCAGACGCTCGAGGGCTGGACCAATCCGTATGATTGGGGTGAGGCGTGGGTCGAGGAGGGGGAGATCCGGCTGCGTGCGGACAAGAAGTTCTTTCTGGTCTACGACAAGGTCTTGAGTGATTTCGTCTTTGAGGCGGAGATCAAGATGCCGGAGGGCGATTCGAACTCGGGCTTCATGTTCCGGGCGCACCAGGCGCCCAACCGCGTCTTCGGCTATCAGGCGGAGGTAGATCCTTCGGATCGGCAATGGTCGGGCGGACTCTATGACGAGGGGCGTCGGGCCTGGCTGCATCCCGCGCCGAACGACTCGGCCGCCGCCGCGGCGTTTGTCGAGGCGACCAAGGGTGCGTTTCAGCGCTCGGCCTGGAACCACTATCGCATCGAGTGCCGTGGGGATCGGCTTCAGATCTGGGTCAACGGTGTACAGACGACTGACTACCGGGATGCTATGGATGCGGAGGGTTACTTGGCGATCCAGCACCATGGTGAGTCGGGCAAGGTATATCGGTTTCGGAATCTGCGTGTGAAGGAGCTGAAACCGGCCCCGTTCAGCCTGCGCCAGGAAACCGGGTCCGTGTTGGATACGATGGGGCTGCCGGCGCCTGAGGGAGCGACGGTGTTGCTGGACGCCTCCGGTGATCTCTCGGCATGGGAGATGGAGGGTCAGGCGGGGAGCAAGGCGGTTTGGCCGGTTGAGGATGGTGTGATCACGGTGGTCCCGAATGCGGGCAGTCTGGTGACCAAGCAGGATTTCAGGGACTTTGCGCTGCACTTGGAGTTCAACGTTCCGGAGCGGGGCGATGGCAACAGCGGGATTTACATTCAGCGTCGGTACGAAGTGCAGATCATGAACACCGCCGGCAAGCGGCGGGTGGGCAATTCCGATTCGGGGGCGATATACCAGCAGAAGGCACCGGACGGCGAAAATGCGGCATTACCGGGCGGGCAGTGGCAGACCTACGACATCGTATTTCGCGGGGCGCGTTGGGACGAGGCGGGTAAGAAGCTGGAAAACGCCCGCATCAGTGTCCGGTTAAACGGCAGGCTTGTGCATCACGATTACGCGATCACCAACAAGACCGGAGCCGGCCTTGAGGAGGGTCCTTCGGACGGCCCGATCAAGCTGCAGGACCATGGCGCGAGGGTCCAATTCCGCAATATTTGGGTTCAGCCGCTGTAGGTGGGGGCGTTGGATCCGCAGATGGTGGAATAGGAAATCGGGGTCGGTATCGATGGCAAGCGTGACTCGGCGTGGATTGTTCGCGATCAAAACGTCCACAGCTTCGGTATCGCAGCAACGCCTACGGGCCAGTAGATAGGGCGTCTAACGACAACTGGCCCTCGGCTTTCTCCTACTCCTACTCGTACTCGTACTCGTACTCGCCGTGTCATCGTGTACGTGTACGTGTACCGCTTCGCTGTGTACGTGTACGATTCGGGGCCGAGCCAGCCCGCCTCGGTCTTGTGAGATTGGGGCACAGCCCGGGGGAATCCCATTCGGAGATTGGATCCGCAGATTCCGCAGATGACCGCAGATTGGGAGGGAATCGGGGTCGGTATCGGAATCGGTATCGATGGCACGCGTGACTCGGCGTGGATTGTTCGCGATCGAAACGTCCACAGCTTCGGTATCGCAGCAACGCCTACGGGCCGTTAGACAGGGCGTCTAACGACAACTGGCCCTCGGCTTCCTCCTACTCGTACTCGTACTCCTACTCGCCGTGTCATCGTGTACGTGTACGTGTACGTGTACGATTCGGGGCCGAGCCAGCCCGCCTCGGTCTTGTGAGATTGGG
>CALLYA010000373.1 GCA_937875495.1 uncultured Verrucomicrobiota bacterium | reverse complement strand
TCCGGATGGGGAGGTCAGGTTGAGAATGCGGCTACCTTTTCGGACGGGCTCTTGCTAGGCGCTATCCGAAAAGGCCAATGGAGAAGCAAGATCGGGGTCGGGGTCGCTATCGGTCTCGGTATCGAAAGGAGGGAGCATGGGATTCGGACAGGAGAAACCGGGTGCCGCAACCGTATTGTTTCGATTCTGACACAACTTGGCAGCGAAGTTTGAGCGGTCCGTGAGGACCAGGAGCCAACCAGGACAGGAATCGATTCCGATCCCGATTCCGACCCCGACCCCGATTCAGACTATGATCGGACTGATTGGCCACACTTTTCTGAAAGTGGTGCCGGAAGGAACGAACCTTTTCGGACGGACTCTTGCTACCGGTGGGCACGGAGGCCCAGGGACGGCCTATTCATGCGTAAAATGGCTGGAGTTGCCGCCTCGTATGGGCTAAGGAAGGTCCTGGTAGCAGTCGTTGTTGGACCGCTTGCACATTGTTGTGCCAAACTCCGCAGAGGACAGGGCCTTTCATGATGACCTTCGCCACGACCATCACGAGTTTTGTCGATTTTTTCCAAGACGCTCAGACGGGCGCGGATGCTCAGGTATTGAGCAACCTCGAGATCTTGGTGCGGCTGTCCATGGCGACGATCATGGGGCTGATTATCGGGTCGATGTACCGGTGGACATTTACCGGAAAACCCAAGAGTTTTCGGCCCTCGATGGTGCATACTCAAGTCCTTTTGTGCCTGGGTGGTGCTTTGATTTGGGTGATCGTCGGAAACAACCTGGCGCGGGCATTCGGATTAGGGGGCGCCCTGAGTCTCATACGATTTCGTACACCGGTGCGAGACCCCAAGGATACCGTCGTCGTTTTTTACAGTATTATCATCGGCATGGCCTGTGGCCTGGGAAACTATGCGACAGCGGTGATCGGAACCGGTGTCTTGGGACTTGTTTTGACTTTCATGCGGCGCGCCCATTTCGGAAGGATGCCGAACGACCTGATCATGGCCCAGGAGGAGAAAAGGCAGGCCAAGCGATCAGCCAAGGTCGCGAAGAAGGCGTCGAAGCGGAAGAAGAGTTCGGATGGGGCGGTGGAATCGAAGTCGGAGGGGGCTCCCGAGGCCTGATTTCGCCCGGGATCTTCTATCGTGGTGGCATTGACATGTCGGGTTCGGCCGTTATGGTCGGTTGCTTGAAATGTCCTGCACCAACGGCCTGCTGGAAAGGAACACGTTATGGCCAATACCATTCTGATCGGTGCCCAATGGGGCGATGAGGGCAAGGGAAAGATCATCGATGTACTGACCGAGTCAGCGGACCTGGTGGTGCGTTACCAAGGCGGGAACAACGCCGGGCATACGGTGGAACTCCCTTCCGGCAAATACATCTTGCACCTGGTGCCCTCCGGGATTTTGCGTCCGGGGTGTCGGTGTGTCATCGGCAACGGTGTCGTGGTCGATCCGGTGGCCTTGGTCGAGGAGTTACAGGGACTTGAGCGTGTGGGCATTGATGTTGCCGGCCGGTTCTTCATCAGTGATCGCGCCCACATGGTGTTGCCCTACCACAAGCAGCTGGATGAGTTGCGCGAGGATCTCAAGGGTGTCGGCAAGATCGGAACGACCAAGCGTGGGATTGGGCCTGCTTACGGGGACAAGGCTGCGCGGGTCGGGATTCGAATGGGAGACCTACTGAACCCCGCTCTCTTTCGTGCCCGCTTGAAGGACCGGTTGGTGGAAATCAACGACATCTTCCGCGCACACGGTTGGGAGGAGATCTCTGATCGGAAGCTGGCCGACGAGATGTTGGAGGCGACCGAGTCGCTGCTGCCCATGATCACCGATACGGTTGCGATTGTTCAGAAGGCGTTAAGCGATCGGTCCGGCATTCTTTTGGAGGGAGCCCAAGGGACCCTGCTCGACATCGATATGGGGACCTATCCTTTCGTGACCAGTTCGAACACCACTTCGGCGGGGGCCTGTTCGGGGGCGGGATTGCCGCCGCACCGGATCGACGATGTGATTGGCGTGATGAAGGCCTACACCACGCGTGTCGGCGAGGGGCCGTTTCCCACTGAGGACCAGGATTTATCCGCGCACTTTCACGGGATGGGCCGGGAATTCGGCGCGACGACCGGTCGGCCTCGAAGGTGCGGTTGGTTGGACAGTGTGGCCTTACGGTTTTCCTCGCAGGTGAACGGACTCGATCGAATCGCACTGACCAATCTGGACGGTTTGGACACGCTCGAGACGATCAAGATCGCGACCTGCTATGAGGTGAATGGTCGAAGGATCGATCAATTTCCGGCTGACATCGACACATTGCGGCAATGCGTGCCGGTATATGAGGAGCTCCCCGGGTGGGGGGAGGATACCTCTGGATGCGACGATTGGAACGCGCTCCCGGAGAATGCGCGTGCGTATCTTGCCAGAATAGAGGAGATCACGGGGGCCCGAGTGACGATCGTATCCGTAGGGCCGCGCCGCGATCAGACGATGTTTCGATGAGCACGGAAGCAATAGCGATACCAAAGTTTACGGTGCTGCCACGCCATGTCGCGGTGATTATGGACGGCAATGGGCGGTGGGCGCGTCAACGGGGCAAGCCGCGCATTGAGGGGCATCGAGCCGGTATAGAGGCTGTGCGGGAGACGGTCCAGGCCTGTTCCGAGGTGGGGGTTGAGTTTTTGACCTTGTACGCCTTCTCGGTCGAGAACTGGAAGCGACCGAAGGAGGAGGTCTCCACCCTGATGGCGATCCTGCATCAGTTTCTTTTGGAGCAGAGGTCCAAGTTGATGGAGGAGCAGGTGCGCCTCTTTGTGATTGGTCGGTTGGAGGATCTGCCGGAGCCAGTACGCGGCCTCTTGCTGGAGACGATGGAGCTGACCCGTGACCATCGGCGGATGACATTGACCTTGGCACTCAGCTATGGTGGGCGTGCGGAGTTGGTCCATGCGGTGCAGGCGATCTCCAGGAAGGTCGCCATTGGGGAGCTGGCTCCGGACCAAATCACGGAGGAGACGGTCTCTGCGCACCTGTATCAGCCGGAGCTGCCGGACCCCGACCTATTGATCCGCACGAGTGGAGAGATGCGGCTGAGCAACTTCCTGCTCTGGCAAATATCTTACACGGAGCTATGGGTGACCGATGTGTTCTGGCCGGACTTTCGCAAGGAGCATTTCTGGCAGGCGCTCACCTCATATAGTGGTCGGAACCGGAGATTTGGAGACGTGACTGAGACTCCACCCGGATGATAAGATTGCATTCATCCGTCTCGGGCAGGTTTTCATTCCTTACGGGTCCGACTGGTCGGGGGGGGATGAGGAGCTTGAATTGAGGGGCGGCAACGAGGAAAGCAGGAGGGGAAGAGGCTATGTGGGGAAAGCGCTTGTTTTCTTCGTTTCTGTTGTGGGGCACTCTCTTACTGATCCTTTTCGTCCCTGATTCGACGGGGCCATGGTCCTGTTTGATGATCTGCTTTTTTGCCTTGCCGACGGTCTGGGAGATCGGACGGATATCCTCCCAACGGAAGGCGGTCATGCCGGTATTGATGGTTGGGTCCGTCCTTTTGATTGTGGGGACGTACGCGGTCTTGAAGGATGGTCAGAATCCTGACCTGGCCCATTGGATCGAGAAGGCGAGTGCGCTGTTTGTTCTGATCGGCTCTGCGGTTGTGATCATGTGCCGAGGGGAACTTTCGGGGGGATTGGAAGACCTCGGGGTCACGATGCTGGCCTTTCTTTTAGGGGCCTGGACGGTCAATCACCTGAACTTGCTGAATTTTTTCTTCTCGGGCGGACCGCTCGGGCGACAGGTCATTCTTTGGATCATCATCGTCACGAAGTTTATGGATGCGGGGGCCTTCGCGGTGGGAAGCCTGATCGGCAGGCACAAAATCGTCCCTCGGATCAGTCCCAAGAAGACTTGGGAGGGGACGATCGGTGGTGTGGTGGCGTCGACGCTGACCGGAGCTTTGATGTATCTTGCCTTTCGTCCGTCGATGCAGGGTGCAGGGATCGGTTGGGGGCATGTCCTGGCGGTCGCTCCAATTTTGGGAATGGTAGGATTCTGGGGAGACCTGGCCGGCTCGCTGGTCAAGCGTAGTGCTGGGGTCAAAGATTCCGGACAGATTTTCCCTGGCATTGGTGGGATGCTCGACCTCATGGACAGTCTCCTGTTCACATTGCCGCTTTCGTATTTGCTTTTGAAGTTGCTGTAAAAGGTTGCTGTATTGGTTATGATCGGACGAGGCTCGACCCAGGTAGGGATCAGGGGAAAGGGATGGATGCGTGAGGCACGGTAAAAGGGTGGTACTGCTGGGTGCGACCGGTTCTGTAGGTCGGAGCACGGTGCAGGTGATCCGCGAGATGGAAGGCGGGTTAGTGCTTCAGGGGCTGGCCGCACATTCCAACGTGGATGCGATGTTCAAGCTGATCCAGGAATTCCATCCCCCCGCCGTCTGCATGGTCGCGCCTGAGGCGGCAAGGGCCTTACGTGATCGCATGCAGGATGCCGGGGTGGAAGGCTCGCGTGTCTTGGATGGGCCGGAAGGCCTGGTGGAATTGGCCGCCTTACCGGAGGCTGATATTGTCCTCTGCGCGATAGTCGGGATCGGCGGACTGCCTGCGGTTTTGAGTGCGGTGGACGCCGGCAAGGACGTGGCCTTGGCGAGCAAGGAGGTATTGGTTTGCGCGGGCGACTTGGTGATGCGGGCGGTCGCGGCCCGCGGCGTGCGAATCATTCCCGTGGACAGTGAGCACAGTGCGGTCTTTCAGTGTATTCAGCACCGAGGGGAATCCGAAATTCGAAAGATCTACCTCACGGCCTCAGGCGGTCCGTTTCGGACGATGAGCGGAGAGCGGATGCGTCAGGTGACGGTAGAGGATGCCTTACGGCACCCCTCTTGGAATATGGGTCCAAAGATCACGATTGACTCGGCAACGCTGATGAACAAGGGCTTGGAAGTGATTGAGGCCCATCACCTGTTCCGGTTGCCATTCGATCGAATCGGGGTCATTGTGCATCCGCAAAGCGTCATCCACTCGCTTGTCGAGCTGGTGGATGGGGCGGTGCTAGCTCAACTCGGGGTGCCGGACATGCGGCATCCCATACAATATGCCTTGACCTATCCCCATCGCCACCCCGCGAGCCTACCGGCCTTGGATTTGGCCTCCATCGGGGCCTTGGAATTCGAGCCTCCCGATATAGAGCGCTTTCCCTGTCTGGGTGCTGCTTACCAGGCAGGACGCGCCGGAGGGACCGCCCCTGCGGTCCTCAATGCGGCCAACGAGGTTGCCGTTGGGGCATTTCTGGGATCGAGGATTACTTTTGCAGGAATCCCGCAAATTGTGGATCGAGTCATGCAAGCGCACGAGGTCACAACCGGTCCCAACCTTGAAGAGATTCTGAGAGCGGATGATTGGGCGCGAAAGGAAGCAACGAAATGGTTGTTGAAGGATTAATCCTGATAGCTGCGATCGTAGGCACGATCCTACTTTTTGGGCTCAGCATTTTCGTGCATGAGCTCGGGCACTTCCTCGTTGCACGTCGCAACGGGATGAAGGTCGAGAGATTCAGCATCGGGTTCGGCAAGACGCTTTGGAAGAAGACGGTCGACGGGGTGGAGTATCGAGTCGGCCTTATTCCGGCCGGCGGCTACGTGATGCTTCCCCAGATGGAGCCGATTCCGCTCGAGGGTTCTTCTTCAACAGAGGACGAACAGGAGCCGCTCCCTCCAGCGCACCCATGGGTCAAGATCAAGGTCGCTTTTGCCGGGGCCTTCTTTAACCTCCTCTTTGTCCTTTTCTTGACGACATTGGTATGGGGCTTAGGCCGACCGGTTGAAAAATCGGATCTATCGACGCGAATCGGGTTCATCGCCCCGGAATCTCCGGCGGCCAAGTCGGAATTGCGGCTTGGTGACACGATTCTCGAGGTGGCTGGGCGACCTGTGAAGGACTACGAGGAACTGAGCACGGTCATTGCCCTCAGCCCTGTTGGAGAGATTGAGTTGAAGGTCTTACGGGGTGAGCAGACGCTCGCTGTCCCGGTCTTTCTGGAAAATGACAAGGATCTCAAGCTCCCTGTCTTGGGTGTGAGTGGGGCAGGAGTTCCCATCGTGGAGCGAGTTTCTCCCGGCGACCCTGCGGAAGCCGCAGGAGTGCAGGCTGGTGACCACATTCTCGAGGTCAACGGCACGGCGATCTTCAGTCGCCGCCAGGTACAGAGCCTGATCCGCGAATGGGGCACCGATCAACCGCTTGAATTGGTCCTCGACCGAAAGGGTGAGCGGGTGGTTGTCGAGGTGGTGCCAGTGATGAGCACCGAGTTCAAGATTCCGGTCATCGGGATTCAATTCACCGAGCAGATGGTTTCGACCCATCCGACACCGATCGCCCAGATCAAGAGTTTCCTCATCCAGATGCGTGACACACTCGGAGCACTGTTCAGCAAAAAATCGGAGGTTGGGGTCAAGGATCTCTCGGGGCCGATCGGGATCTTTAGTGCATTGCAGCGGATGTTGGTGGTCGACTTCCGGATCGCCCTATGGTTCACGGCCTTCCTGAACCTGAACCTGGCGATTCTCAATCTGCTGCCCTTCCCGGTCTTGGACGGGGGACATATTCTGTTCTCGACCTATGAGTTGATCATGCGTCGTCCCATCCATCCAAAGCTCATCTACGCCTTGCACACGGTCTTCACGGTCCTTTTGATCACCCTGTTTTTGGTGGTCACCTCCCACGACATTCGTCGGACGAAGGAGATGCATTCGAACAATCGATCATCTTCGGAATCTGAGGAGCCGGGGGAAGCGCCTGCGGATGGGGTGCAACCGGCCGCTGAGCCTGTGACTCCGTAGGACCGTCTAACGAACCTCCCGAGATCTTTTAAGCGGCGGGAATCAGGAGATGCGACCTCTGTGACGAAGCGAGAGAAGCTCAGATTGGGTGCCCATGTGTCGATCACCGGTGGTGTCGACCTCGCGCCGGAGCGTGGGCAAAAGGCGACGTGTGAAGTCATCCAGATTTTCACCAAGAACAACATGCAATGGACGGCCAAACCGTTGCCGCCTGAAACGGGGCCGGCCTTTCGAAATGCATGTGCAGATCACGGGATTGCGGTTGCCTTTGGCCACACCTCATATCTGATCAATCTCGGGGCGGTTGAGGAGCCGACCATTGAGCGATCCATTCAGGCCCTGATTGACGAGATCGAGCGAGCGGACCTTTTGGGGCTGCCGTTTTTGGTCCTCCACCCCGGCGGCCACATGGGCGAGGGGGAGGAGAAGGGGCTTGCCACGATTGCGTCCAGGCTGGACGAGGTTCTCGCTGGGACGAAGGGTAGTCCTGTAAAGATCGCCTTGGAGATCACTGCGGGGCAGGGCACCCAACTGGGGTATCGATTTGAGCATCTAGCGGAGTTGATCGAGCGGGTCGATGCTGCCGACCGTTTGGGGATCTGTCTGGATACAGCCCATTTATTTGCTGCGGGCTACGACCTGAGGACGGGTGCCGGGTACGATTCCACGGTTGCCGCCTTGGAGGCCCTGATCCCATTGGACCGCCTGTGTGCCTGGCATCTGAACGATTCCAAGAGTGGTCTGGGCAGCCGCGTGGACAGGCATGATCACATCGGCAAGGGGCAGATCGGGTTGGAGCTGTTCCGCCGCATTGTCAATGATCCACGATGGAGGGCGGTCCCGATGGTCCTCGAGACGCCCAAGGGCAAGGATATGGCCGAGGATATCGAGAACCTGGCTCTCCTGCGTTCGTTGGTCACCGACCATTGACAGTGGCATCAGGGGAAAGCAAAGGGGCGATCTTGTCTGAAGATCGCCCCTTTTCGATGGGTAACGATTATTCCGTCGGTTTGACCAGGCGGAATCCGTATTCACCCCGTCGATAGAGGTAGAACAGAGCGCCTTTGTCGGGATCGGACTCTTCGAGAAGTCGAGTGAGGTCATCGACATCGGTTACTTTATTGTAATCGATCTCGAGGACGACGTCCCCGGCGCTCAACCCCGCACGATCGGCCGGGCTCTTGCTCTTCACCTCGGTGATGATCAAACCGTGATCCTCTTCGAGTTCGAGCTGAGTGCGGATTTCCTCGGAAAGCGCGTCGACGGTGAGGCCCCATTTCTCGATGGTAGCTTGTCCCCGAACGCTATTTCGTGGCGTGCTGGAGCCGGCTATTTGGGTGAGGGAATCGGGCACTTCGGTGAGCGTGATGGTGGCCTTTTTGCGCTCGCCCTTGTGCAGGAATTCGATTTCGACCTGATCACCGGGTTGCCGGGCCAAGACCAGTTTCTTCAAATCGATGGGAGTGTTGGTTGGTTGGCCGTCCAGGGATAGGATGACGTCTCCACGTTCGAGACCATGGGTTTTTGCCGGACTATCGTCGCTGATATTGAAGACAAAGACTCCGCTTTCGACGCCGTGGTAGTTCTTCTCGTCCTGGCTCAGCTCCTGCATGACGATGCCGATCCACGGGCGAACCATGCGTCCATTCTTCTTGATCGAGTCGGCGACACGTTTGGCGATGTTAATGGGCACGGCGAACCCGTAGTAGCCGTATTGACCGGAGATCAGGGTGTTGATGCCGATGACCTCTCCCCGGGTGTTGAGGAGGGGGCCTCCGCTGTTACCAGGATTGATGAGGGCGTCAACCTGGATGTACTCCTGTTCGGTGTACTGCACACGCGCTGCTGGAAGCGGAAGAGTGCGACCCTTCGCGCTGACGATGCCGCGAGTGAAGGTGTAATCGAAGTGCAAGGGCGCACCGACGGCGAGGGCCCACTGACCGATTTTGACCTGATCGGAGTCGCCCAATTCGAAATAGGTCACGTCCTCCAGATCGACCTTGATGAGGGCGATATCGGAGGGTGGGTCGGTCCCGACGACCTCAGCAATCGCTTCCCGTCCATCCTGCATACGGACCAGGATCTCATCTGCCCCTTCAATGACGTGGCTGTTGGTGAGGATATAGCCGTCAGGGGAGATGAAGAAGCCGGATCCGAGCGATTCAAGTGGTCTGGAGCGTGGTTGGCGCGGTTGGCTGGGCGGGGTTCCGGGTCCTGGAAGGTTATGCCACCGGAAGAACTGTTCGAAGAGGTCTTCCATTTCGTTGGGCATCTGCCGTGAGGGGGTGATCTCCCGGCTGCTGGTGATCACGACCGTTGCTGGGAAGGCCTTCTCCGCAACCTGGACGAAGACACGTTCCATCCGATCGACGATCTCCATATCCTGTTCCGAGACCTCCGCCCGCCCGATTGTGAGTGTGGCCAGGGCCAAGGCTGTGGGCATGAGGATTCGTGAAAAAACAGAGAGCGGTTTTGTCATATCTTGATCCTTTGCTTTGGTATACGGGTGGCAAATCGGTTTCCTTCGTTCAGGTGATTTAGACGACCCCTTTCGCATTCCGTTCAAAAATGGGCATCATCCGCAGATGATGGCGGGAGAGGATCATCCGCAGATGAGGGTAAAAAGGAGAATCGGGGTCGGAATCGGGGTCGGGGTCGATGGCCAACGTGATTCGGCGTGGAATGGTCGTGTGCAAACGTACACAACACCCTCACCGCCCCAACGCTCGATTGCTCACACTCCCACAGCCCAAGCTCCAGTCACAGCGAACCTCCGACCTCCGACTTCTTCCCGCGCATGAAATCGAAATCGAAATCGGTATCGAAATCGAAACCGGTATCGAAATCGGTATCCGTATCGATGGCAACCGTGATTGGGCGTGGAGCGACCGCACGCAAAACGTTCACCAGAGTGTCACCGCCCCAACGCTCGATTGCTCACATTCCTACAGCCCGAGCTCCAGCCACAGTGGACCCTCGACATCCGTCGGCTTGAGCCTCCGGCCTCCGGGCTGGGATCAGCGTATTTGATCGGTGTGGTAGGGCATCGCGGCGTAATGTGTCAGAACGCTGGCGCCACGGGCTTTGAGGAGGGCGGCCTTGGCGACATGGTAGGTGTACTGGGCGAAGACTACGTTGGTTTTGGCCTCGGTGAGGGCGACCTGTGCGTCCAGCACCTCGAGCTGTGTCCCGACTCCGGAGGTGTACCGGACCTGAGAGAGGCGGACGCTTTCCTCTGCGGTCGAGACATTTTGGATGGAGGCATCGAGCAGTTCGATTGCGCGTTGCAGGTCGGCATGGGCTGCACGGACCTCAAGTTCGATCTGTCGACGGTTGTCTTCCAGGGCGATCTTGGCCTTCTCCAGCTGGGCTCGGGCCTGCTCGACCTTGCCACGGGTTTTGAATCCATCAAAGATGTCCCAGCTGGCCTGAAAGCCCGCTGCCCAGCCGTGATAGACATCGTCATTGATCTGGCCTGCCTGCCAGGTGTAGTTGGCGAAGGCCCCGACTTTAGGCATGTAGCCGCCGCGTGCGATGATCAGGTTCTGTTTTTGGATATCGATCTGCCGCTCCATGGCCAAGATTTCCGGCCGAGTTCCGAGGGCGTCCTGAATGGCGGCATCGAGCTCCTCGTGTTCGATGGGCAAAGAGAACTCCCCGACCACGTTGAGGGAGCGTTCGGCCGAGCCGCGACCGCGTTCTTCCACACCGATAGCCAGCAGGTTTGCGAGGCGGTCGTGTGCGAGGATGTAATCGTTTCGGGCCTGAATGAGCGGCGGTTTGGCATTGGCCAGCTCGACGTCTGCTCGGAGGAGGTCGAACCGTGGGGAGGAGCCTGCCTGCACCCGCTCCTGAGTGGTTCTGCGCTGTTCCTCCAGCAGCTCGATGGTCTGTTCACGCACGGCGATATTGGCACGCGCAAGCAGTACATCGTAGTAGGCGGTCTTGACCTGAAGCAGGGTATCGGCCACGACGCGCTCGTATTCGGAAATCGCGACATCATCGAGCATGCCAGCAACTCGAACTGCGGCCCGTACCTGACCACCGGAGTAGAGCACCTGTGTGATACTGGGGCCGGCCCTCCATGACTCTTCCTGACCGAAGGTGACAGGCCCCATGGGGGAGTCGAACGATTCAAAGGAGGAGTCGTCGAGTCGTGTCCACTGACCTTCCGCGGCGATCTGGGGCAAGGCATTGGCCTGGGTTTCTTTACCGGCGCCGATGGCTTCGAGGACCGACTGTTCGGCCTGCCGGATTTGGGGGTTGAAGGCCAGCGCGCGATCGATGCATTGGACTAATGTGATCGCGTCTCTGTCTGCAGGTTGATCGGCTGAAGATGGGGGAACGGGTGACGATTCCGAGTCTTGCCCCCAAGCTGCGGCGAGTCCGAAAAGGGTGATTGCACAGGCGCAGCAGAACCTGGGCAAGAAGCCGGTGCTTCGTGCGGCGGGTGTTCCGGATCGGTGCAAAGGAGGGCAGACCATTGAGGTGGCGGTGAGGTGGTGCGTCTCGGCCATGGGATCTCCAAGCGTCGTTGAAAAATTTGCCCCGATGTGATCTCCGAAATTGACGATCCTTGGACTGCACGACTGAAAACGAAAGTCCCCTGAGATATGGGAGACTCGCGGTGATCGGTCTTGGTGCCGGAGGCGGGACTCGAACCCGCACGGGTTGCCCCACTGGATTTTAAGTCCAGCGTGTCTGCCCATTCCACCACTCCGGCAGGGAGCGTCAAAGCCTGATTTTCAGATAACTATAGCGAAATCCTGCGACAGTTCGAGTAGAAGAGTTGCCTGAACCGCATTATTTCTGCTCCGCATGGGAATTGAACCGCCAAGACGCCAAGAACGCCAAGGGGGAGGGAATTCAACCGCCAAGACGCCAAGAACGCCAAGGGGGAAGGGAATTGAACCGCCAAGACGCCAAGAGCGCCAAGGGGGGAGGGAATTGAACCGCCAAGACGCCAAGGGGGAGAATGATACGATTGGAGATGACCTGAGCGGTATCGATGGGGGCGAGCGCATCAGTGGGCTTCAGTTCCCTGATGAGTCTGACGACTGCCAGCAAATCCAATCGAGTTTTCGGACGGGCGCGCGGGCTAGAGCCTGTCCGAAAAGGTCTCCGGATCCGGATGGGGAGGTATCCCGCAGAGATCGCAGAGG
>CALLYA010000372.1 GCA_937875495.1 uncultured Verrucomicrobiota bacterium | reverse complement strand
GACTTACGCGCGGTGCACCTTCCGGTCCTCACGCATCGACAGGTTCGCCATGTGCGGTCCTTCTACGGCGGCGGCGGCGATTTCAACCGTGCAGTTCGGCTGCTTACGCGAACGGATGCAGTCGAGTAGGTTCTGCATGTGCGCCTCGGCTCCGCCCGAGTCGCGCTCCTCGGCGATCAGCTGCATTTGATTGCCCGCGCCCCAAGGCGAGCCCGAGCGGCCCGGTTCGCTGTAGACCCGATACCCGGCGGCATCCAGCAGAATCGTGCCCTCGGTGCCCTGGAACAAGATCGACCAATCGTGCTCGTAAGAACTCGTGTAGTTCAGGGTCCAGGTCGCCATCATCTTCGGATACTGGAAGACGGCCGAGAACACATCCGGCACCTCGCCCGCCTTCGCCGCGGCAATGTTCCCCTGGGCCACGGCGGAGACCGGGGCTTCATTTCCGGTCATCCATTGGACCACGTCCATCAGGTGCGTGCCCTGATCGGTCATGTTGCCTCCGGAGTAATCATAAAATCCACGCCACCAGCGGAATCGCTTCGGCTCCAAATCACGCTTCGGGGCGTCGCCCAAGAAGAGGTCCCATTCGAGCTTGCCCGGGAGCGGAGAGTTGTCCAAGGGAACCGTGAAGTTCCAGTTCCACTTCGCCTTGGCCAGGGAAACCTCACCGATCACACCGTCGGCAATGTGCTCCTTGAGCTTGTAAATGTGGCCCATACTGCGCCGCTGCATGCCGACCTGGACGATCCGATCGGAATTCTTGACCGCCTTGACCATCCGCGCGCTCTCCTCCAGCGAAAGGGAGAGGGGCTTCTCCGTGTAGACATCCAGCCCGGCATCCAAGGCGGCCAGGAGATTCGGGCAATGATGATGGTCCGGGGTTCCAACCACCACAAAATCGAGCTTCTCACGCTCCAGCATGCGCCGGTAGTCGAAATAGGTACGCGCCTCCGCAGGTGAGGCCTCCTTGGCAGCCATGAGGTTCGGCTCATAGACATCACATACCGCTTCACACCGCGCGCCCAAATTCTGAAAGGTCTGATGGAGATAGCGCCCGCGCCCGCCCGCGCCGATCAGCGCAAAGCGAAGTGGATCCTCTGCCCCACGGGCAACCCCGCCCCCTATCACCGGTAACGCAAGCAACGTCGCCCCCGCCGAACTCCGCAGAAAATCCCGTCGACTTACCCTATGCATAGCCCAAACCTCCCTAAGCTGGATCCATCCACCAACCACTCGTCCATCGACTCATCGCCTTCGGACCGTTCTCTCCCATACAGCCTGCTTCCCCTGCGGGATGCAAGCCGAAAGTCGTGCCCAGAGCTGTCAGTGACCCACAAAACGGTGAAAAAGAGCCCGCCCCTTTTTTGATTGACGTGTCATCCAATCCACCGCATATTTCCTTTCGAAATCGATCTCATCTCATGGGGGGGATGCTGAGCGATGTGCGGCATACGATAGGGATGAAGAGCGTTCAGGCAATCCGCCGGAATGCAAGTCAATCTGCTCCAATCGAAGGGTTTGCGCAGAAAATCCAATGCGCTGGCGCGCACTAAGACGACTCGGCCATCCGCGACCTGATCGAGGCATCGGGCGGCATGGTTCTCGGTGCATCATAGCTTGATTCAGCGGGCACCAACCCGCCAAACGCGGAGGAAAACAGTATGAGGATTCAACGGTTGTTCCCGAACAGCCCAGGCATCGCTCGTGGGGCAAGTTCCCTGATGCGTCCATGGCTGGCAGCCCTGACGTGCGTTTTGGCTGTAACCTTGCCACCAGCAGCCCTGAAGGCTGCCGTCTACGAAATCAACGATCCCGTCACCAACGTGGAAGTGGACGGGGTACAATTCTTTTATTTCAATCCCGGAAGCGCGAGTGGATCCGGCACGTTCTATCCCTTCTTGCGATTGCAGAGCAATGTGACTCAGAGGGGATACAACACCGATGGTGCCGTTGAGTTCGATACCAAAAGCGGCACTCACACCAGGTCGCTTCTTTTAAGCAGTATCCCGAAGACGGTCATCAACGGCATCGAATACTACGAGCTGGCACTCGACCACAATGAGGCGGATAAACCGATCTCTCTCAACGAGCTGCATTTGCTGACCAGCGTAAACGGCAACCTGACCGGATACGACCCCGGTACGCACACCTTCGCATCCGGCGGATCCACCCTCGCCTTCGACATGGACGCCAACGAAGACATCCGGATCGATTTAAACTTCGCTGACAATGCAGGGAGCGGAGCGTCCGACTACATCGTGTTGGTACCTACCAGCAAATTCAGCTACCTGGCCGATCCAGGATCGATCTACCTCTATCTCTATTGCGAATTCGGAGAGCCGGGGAATGCTTCCGACAACGGGTTCGAAGAGTGGGCAACCATTGATAACGGCCCGATCTTTGAGCCCGGGGTCAAGATCGAGAAGTATGTAAACGGCATGGATGCGGATTCCGCCCCCGGACCGACCCTCGTCGTCGGCGATCCGGTGACCTGGACCTACTATGTCACCAACGACGGCACCTACGACCTCACCGATGTCGTGGTGAGCGACAGCGATGGAGGCCTCACCGTGGTCTATGTCTCCGGCGACACCAGCGGAGATTGGATCCTCGACGCCGGCGAGACCTGGGTCTATGAGGCACAAGGCGTCGCCGGTTCCACTCCCTACATGAATACCGGGTTCGTCGAAGCCAAGGCTATCGCGTTCACCGTGACCGATTCCGATGATGCACACTATCACGGCATCCCAACGCCACCGGTAGACGCATCCGTCTCTATCGAGAAATTCACCAACGGTCAGGATGCCGATACCGCACCAGGCCCCTTGGTCGGAGTCCCCTCTCAGGTTGTTTGGACCTACGAGGTCACCAATACAAGCGCTGGTGCGATCGCGCTCACCAATGTCGTCGTTACAGATGACGTCTTGGGCCCCATCACCAACTTATTCTCCGGAGATACCGGCAGCGACGGAATACTGAAAAAGGGTGAGACCTGGATCTTCCAGGCCGTCGGACCCGCCATCGTCGGCCAATATGCCAATATTGGCACCGTGACCGCCAACGCCGCCGGCACTGAGGTTATGGATAGCGACCCGAGCCATTACTTCGGCGCCACTTTGCCGGAAATCGCGATCGATAAGGTGACCAACGGTCACGACGGCCTCGAAATTCTGCTCGGCGAGCCGGTGACATGGACCTATTACGTGTCCAATCCCTGGAACCTGCCGCTGCAGAATATTCAGGTGACGGACAGTGACCCCGCCGTGGTTCCCGTTTACCAATACGGTGATGATGGCGATGGCCAGCTCGATCCGGGCGAGATCTGGGTGTTTGAAGCCCACGGGGTAGCGATATTCGGTCCGTACGCGAATACCGGTTCCGTCTCCGGCGAGTTCCACTACGAAGGCGTTGTTCTCCCTGTCTCGGATGCAGACACCAGTTCTTACGTGGGTGTCATCGCCAAGATCGAAATTCAAAAAGCGACCAAAGGTGACGATGCAGACGACGCTCCTGGCCCCTGGGTCCAGGCCGGCGATCCGGTCACCTGGACCTACATCGTGTTCAACTCCGGAACGATCAACCTGACCGCGGTCGATCTCTCCGATGACCAAGGCGTCGTCCCGGCCTACCTCGCCGGCGACAACGGCGATGGGATACTCCAACCAGGGGAAGCCTGGATCTATGAAGCCACGGGCATCGCTGCTCCCGGCCAGTATCGAAACGTCGGTACCGTGACCGCTGAAACGCTCATGGGGACCTACCTCTCGGCGAGTGACCCAAGTCACTATTTCGGCATCGATGCCTCCATCGATATCGAAAAATCGACCAACGGTGAAGATGCAGACAGCCTACCAGGACCGAGCATCCCCGCCGGTGCACCGGTCGTGTGGAGCTACGAGGTGACCAACACCGGCAACGCGCCACTGACCAATATCGCGGTTGTGGATGACAAGCTCGGCCCGATCCCTGGTCCGGATTCCGGTGACGACGGAAACGGAATCCTCGATCCAGGCGAGACCTGGACCTACGTGAAGAACGGCACCGCCGGTCCCGGCGAATACACCAACACCGGTACCGTGACGGCGGATGACCCGAGTGGGGAAATCGTGACGGATTCGGATGACAGCAACTACACCGGCGGGATCTTCGATTTCGGTGACGCTCCCGCACCTTATCCGACCCTGCTCGCGGATCACGGAGCACAACACTCCATCATTCCCGAGCTTCGGATGGGCGGCAAAAACGATGCCGACTTCGATGGCCAGCCCAGCGACGACGCCGACGGCGATGACCTCGCCGATACCGACGACGAAGACGGTGTCGATGTGGCCCAATTGACGCTGAATGAAGGGATCATCCCCAAGGTCAATGTCAAGGTCCGCAACACCACCGGCGGCGCGGCTTGGCTCTCCGCCTGGATCGATTACAATCAGGATGGCGCATGGGAGGATTCCGAACAGGCAACCGCATACGTCGCCTCCGGTGCCACCACCGTGGAACTTCGCTTCCCCAGAGTGCCGACCCAAACGATCAGCACCACCTGCACCTTCGATCAGGAGCTCTATGTGCTCGATGGCGCGGTTCGCCTACTCAAGTATGACCTGACAACCGGTGCCTCCACGGTCTGTGCCGATGGCTTCATCGGTGCCCATGGAATGACCGCGGATGAGGAGGGTAACATCTATGTCGCCGACTTCGGTGCCGCAACCCTATACGTCGTTCCGGCAGGTTGCGGAGAGAAGCAGGCGCTGACCACATGGGTGCGCGGCGGACCGCCCACTCCGTGGGCACTTGCGTACCACAACTACTACCTGTACCTCTGCGATCGCGTGATGAACCGTATCCTCGAAATTGATCCGGTCACCGGCGATACCGCAGTCTTCATCGGTGATGTGGTCGATCCTGTGGCGATCGCGTTCGATCAGGATGGCTTCGTCTATATCGCCCGCCACAACGGCGCATTCCTGGCCAAATACGATCCGAGCGGAAACCTGATCGATCCGGAGTTCGTGGACCCGGCCATCGGCTACGCCGACATCTCCGGCATCCTCGTCAATCCGCAGGCTCAGGCTGACCCGATCGAGACTTACGCCCGATTCCGGATCAGTACCGATCAATCCGCTATCGCAGATCCGACAGGGCTTGCACCCGACGGAGAAGTCGAGGATTACCTGGTGACTATTCAACCAGATAACACCCTCCTGTACTTCACCGGCAACGACGCCAATACCGTCTACGGCTGCGATGCCAACGGCGAGTGCGTCGCCTTGGGCGACTTCTATGCCAATGGCCTGCAAAACCCGTTCGGTCTTGCCATGGATTGCGAAGGTAGCCTCTTCATCTCCAGCTCAGGCTCGACCTCCATCATCGTGCTGGATCCCGAAACGGGTCTCTCCACGGTCTGGGATGACCTGTATGGAGACCTCATGCCGATGGCCGGCCCATACGGCATGCTGATCCTCGATAAACAACCCTAAACAATCACCTCCACAATCCGATTTCTCCTTCCCGCTGGGACCGCACACGCCCACGCGATCAGGACGAGAATGAGGAAAAGGTGAACCCCAGTCAGGGCGGGCTCCACAAGAGCCCGCCCTCGCTGTTTTCAGGATCGCTCCCCCATCCGGAGAGCCTCCCACAACCCGGCTGGAACAGGGCTGTCTCGTCGATGGCAAAACGAAGAATCTCTCTGTGAACTCTGTGCCCTCTGTGGCTAATCCCCGTCCGGAAAGACGCGCCCCTCCAGCCAATGGTTT
>CALLYA010000371.1 GCA_937875495.1 uncultured Verrucomicrobiota bacterium | reverse complement strand
TGTTCTCGGTGACCTCTGTGGCAGGACTTTTCTCACCAGCGGTCGTCCGAAAAGGTCTATGGCGACGCATGAAGGAGCGCGCCTTTTCGGACTTGCTCTACTCCTGCTCCGACTTCTTGTCTGGGGAGGCGGTTGGGCGGTGGTGGGGAAGTGGACGTTTTGCGCGGATATTCCGTGTTGAACCGTGCGTGCCATCGATTCCGATGTCGGAACGTCGATTTTTTCCCGATCTGCGGATCGAACCTTGTCGCAGTCCAATGTCAACTGGGCCTGCGGCCATGGTCGAGTTGGCTTGATTACGAGATGCTTGGGGGATACGGCTTTGCATTGGGTCGTGAACATGTTCATTTAGGTGTACGGAGAAGGAAGGACCGGCAGAGCCAGGCGACTCGTATGATCGGGGATGACCTGCAGCCTTGGGGACGCATGGCGGGAGGTGGAATCGATGGGGGAATTGCAGGAGATCCGAATCGTAGGCGTGCGGTTGAATTGCCGAATTGGGGTTCCCTTTCGGGAGCGTCGCAGACCGCAGACATTGGAGTTGGACCTGGTCTTGCGGGGTCCTTGGGGTTCGGCGGCGCTGCAGGACGATCTGGCGGAGACGGTCGACTACGGCGCTGTCGTGCATGGGACCCGCGCCTGGGCCGGCCAGCGCTCCTTTCAATTATTGGAGACTTTCGCCGAGCGTTTGGCCTTGATGCTGTTGGATGCACACCCCTCGGTGGTGGAGTTGGAAGTTGTTGTTCGGAAGTACATTCTGCCAGGAGTTCATCACGTCGAGTATCGTCTCAAGCGGACTCGTACGAACCGCAATGATTGAGCCTTGCCGATGGGAATGCGGGCGAGGGTACAATCGTTCGGGTGGTGGGCGCGTTGGAATGAATGTAGTGTGTGGAAACAGCGGCGTGGACCAACGCGATGGAAAAGTGGAATGCGCCCTGGCCGGTAGCGGTTGACGGTGTGCCAAGGGGGCAGATCGATGATGAATAGATTCGGCAATAGAGTGAGACGGCGGTTGGGAGCGATGGGTGCTCTGGTTGGGGTGCTATCAGTTCTCTGCTCCGGTTGGGCGGCACCGTTGATCCTGGAGCGCTCTGAAGATGGCTACCTTAGCCTGGACGCTCAGGAAGCGACGGTTGGATCGACCCTTCGCGCCTTGGGTTTGGAGTTTGGGGTCGAGATCTGGCTGGATCCGGAGGCGGCCGAGCTGCCGGTCAATCTCACCGTTGAGCATCGATCTCCTCAGGAGCTTTTGCGCGAAATGCTGGATCCGCTCGGCTTTGTGGTTGAATGGGAGCGATTCGCGCCAGAGGCGACCAAGGCATTCGAACGTCGTCTGTTGTGGAACGACGCATGGATGAAGCGGTTGCAAGTCTTTCGCCCCGGGCATCGCGCTGCGGTTCGGCCCTTTTTGGGAGGGCGCGAGCTGGTAGAGATCACGCTGGCCGATGGACGCAAGGTCCTTGCCGTCAAGGGCGAGATATTGCTTCGCCTTAATCCCGAAGTGGATGCGCGAATGGCGATTGCCTGGCTCCTGGCCAATGGTTTTGAGGTATTGAACCACCACAGTGGGATGGGCACGATGCGGGTGTCGGTCGGGGATCGTGCGATGGAATTGGTGCGCGCCTTGTTGAGTGAATCCGGGTTGTTCGGGTATGACGAGCCGCACTATGTGACTTCCCTGCCGAAGTCGACCCAGGGGAGTTTTCTTGGGAGCAGCTATGGATCCGAGGCCTGGCTCAGCCCTGAGGCCGCGGCCGCGCTGTCGAGCCAATCCCGTGGGGTTCAGGTGGCCATCGTGGATTCGGGGTTGAATTCGGTTCCCGGACTCAACGAGCGTGTGGTCGGCGGATTCGATTTTGTGGAGGGCGACACCGACCCGCAAGACTCTTTGGGGCATGGAACATCCATGGCGGCGATTGTCGGCGATCTCTACGGTGAGCAGATGCGGGAGAGCGGGATCGAGAATCAGTTGGGACTATTGCCGATCCGGGTCTTGGCTGAGGATGGCCTGACCGACTACTGGACCCTGAGCCAGGCGATTTGGAATGTGGGGGAATCGTCCGCGGATGTGATCAATCTGAGCCTCAGTGGCACGGTCGATTCGGAGCTCTTGCATCAGGCGGTTCTGCATGCCTATGAAAACGGCAAGATCCTGATTGCATCCGCGGGCAACAGTGGGACCGCGGAAGTGAACTATCCCGCTGCCTATCCGGAGGTGATCGGCGTTGCTGGAGCGGATGCTCGGACCGGTATGGTCGCGGAGTATTCCAATTATGGCGACTGGGTGGACGTTGCCTATACCGGCCAGGGAGTGATCCCCGGGACGGATTCCAGGATGATATCCTTCGGCACCTCGGCCGCAGCGGCGCGCCTCAGCAGTACGATCGGTTTATTGCTGGCGCAGGAGCCGGGCCTGGGGTTGGAGGAGATCCGCGCGCGCCTGCGCACTGCGAGCACGCCTGCGACTGCGGCGGACGGCACGCCTGTCTCTCAGATGGGCATCCTGGATGGTGCGGCCTTGCTCAAAGGCGGCAAGTAGGGGAGCCTCGACGCGCTGGTGAACGTTGGTTTAATATTGGTCTGTGGTAAGCAGGACGAGAGTGCAGGCCTCTTCGACCAGGATACCGGCTTGTTCGAGTTGGGCCTGAAGCTCGGGATTTTCCGCGCCGGGGTTGAAAATGACGCGTCTTGGACGCAGGTCGATGAGCTCGGCAGCGAGCTTGGATGAGATGCTGGGGGAGAGGTACACGGTAACGGTATCGATCTCCTCCTGGATTTCACCCAGGGAGGCGACGACCGGGATGTTCTCGATCTCGTCAAACTGCGGATGGACAGGAATGACGTCGTGGCCATGGTCCCGAAGCATGACCAGGGCCTTGTGGGAGTAGCGCTCCGGTTTTTTACTGGCGCCAAGGACAACGGTTTTGAGTGATTCGGTCATGACTATAGTTCGTTCGAAAATTGAAAAGCAGCAACCTGTCACGTTTTGAACCTCGGAGCCGGGGGGCTCGCGCGGTGGCGCGGTGCGTTTCCGACGGGCTCTTCCTAGTGGCTGCCCGAAAAGGTGGATGGCGAAGCAAGCTCGGGGTTGGGGTCGCGATCGGAATCGGTATCGAAAGGGCGCGGGATGGGGTTCGGACACGGGAAACCGGGGCGCCCAACCGCATTGTGGTGGTGCGGACAAAACTCGGCAGCGAGGTTTGTGCGGTGCTCACAGGGCAAAGTGCCATCCAGAACAGGCATTTTCCATTCCCTCGATTCCCTCCATTCCCTCGATTCCCTCGATTCCCTCGATTTACTCGATTTACTCGA
>CALLYA010000370.1 GCA_937875495.1 uncultured Verrucomicrobiota bacterium | reverse complement strand
GCTTCGCGATCTACCTTTTCGGACAGGCTCTTGTTAGGAAATTGTTTAGATTTGCCGTTTCAGCAGACCAAGGCAGTTGCAGCAATCACCCCAACCCCGCACGCAAACCTCTCCTTCCTCACCTTCGTGTCTTCCAAGTTTTCCTTTCCCCTCGGGCTTCAGCTCCCCGGCTCGCCTTCCGGCTGCTCTTCCTGGACATCCGGCCCGTCCTCTTCCGATGCAAGCAGACGGCGTAGCGCCTCTTCCTGACGCTCCAATGCGCGCCGGAAGAGTTCCGCCGCTTCTGCCGCTTCGCGATCCAAGCGGCTTCGCAGATGCTCGCTCAAATCTTCAATCTCTTCCTCCATCGCCTCCAAACGCCCCTCCTGGCCGGCCCAGAACCGCTCCAACATTCGACCCTGCTCCTCAAGCAGTTCTGCCATCCCCTCGGCACCCGGCTGCAACAGCTTGTGGCTGATCCGGTCCTTCCAATCCAGGCCATCCTTTTGAAGCCGCTCCGTCCATGCCTTTAGTTCCTCTGATTGCCCACGCAGCGACTTCTGTAACAGCTCCTTTTGATGCTCCATCAACAGCGATAGGTCCTCCGGTGCGCCATCCCAATCCATGCTGAGCCGCGGAGGATCTCCCTCAATCCGAATCTCTCCACGGATCTTCAGATCAGACTCCTCGGCCGGCGCGGAGTCGCCATCCGCATCCCCATCACGGAGACGGTGTCCATCTTGTGTGCCCCCCTCACGACGCGCAGTGCCCCCCTCACGACGCGCAGATCTGATCCGGGCCTCAGGGCGTGCCCGCCCCTCTGGAACAGACCGCGGCAGGACATAGAGCCCTCGCGGTTGATCCGCCTTCGGGATCTGTCCGATCGCACGCAACCCGTCGATCAACCACCGCAGATCCACCTCTGAGACAGCGCGGTCCGAGCCGTCCACCACCATCCTCCCGGTCGGGATCCCCTCTTCATCAGCGCTGAACTCCAGTATCCGCGTGCCCAGTTCAGAGCGTTCCTCCAACCGCAATACCGCACCCGGTGACATCCACACCATCCGGACCGGCCTCATCGCAATGGCCGCATCACCCTCCAGTCGAAAGGTCGTGCGCCGGCCGTCCACGGATCTCTCGACCTCAACCTCCGACACGCGCGTCGACTCATCCTCCCAGTCCGTCTCGACCGAATTAAAGAACTCCACCTCCACCGATTCGCTATCGATCAACGCCTCGTCCGCCATGACCCAGGGATGCCAGGTCGCCACGCCGAGAACCATCGCCGCCAATCCGGCCGTCAAGCCGATTCGAAGTCGCGGGCGAACACGCATCCCACTTCCATTCAATATGTTACGCAATCGATCCTCCAGGGTTCGCACTCCGTTCGACAACGCCATCGTCACGCCCAATTCGGGCTCCCTTTTCCGCATCATCGCTATGACCTCCATGAGGTGTTGGGCATACCGGTAGGGCGCATACCCCGCCAGCAGCACCTGTTCGTCACAAGCCCGTTCACGCTCCTGGCGGAGCCGTCCCCACGCCCACCAGACGTGCGGAAGGAACCAAAAGAGCCCCACCGCCACATCCACCATCGCCTGGATCAAACAATCCCAACGACGCACATGCGCCAGCTCATGCACCAGGATCACCACGGTCCGCTCTTCAGGCCACTCCACCCATTCCTTGGGCAACATGATTACAGGCCGAAATACCCCCCACGCCGCCGGAATGGAACCTGGCCCCATGACAACCAATCGCACGCGCTGCAAACTTGGCCAGACTTGGCCAACAGCGCTGCACTCCGCTCGGCTTCCATCGATTGCCCATGCCGAAGCATCCGCGCCACGCGCCAATGCCCCCAAACCATCCGTACCAGCCAAATGCCCGCACCCATCGCCCAGAAAATCCCCCCCAAAACCGGACCCTCCATCGAGCGTCCCAATCCTCGCCCGGTTTCGCGCGCAGCCTCCCCCCGCGAACCGTCATCCGCCGCCTCGGAGACAACCGGCTCCGAAACCAAGGACAACGGTTCGCTCTGATCACCGCTATCGGCCCATTCGGAGCCCGTCTCCATCACCACCTCCGAAAAGCGTGGCGGCCCCGATAACCTGGGAAAACTCCATCCCGGCAAAAGCATGGGGAGCAGCGGAAGGACCAACAAACTCAAGAGCGCCGCGGCCAACACGCCGGCGCGAACCGCCGCGGCCGCCCGACGCAACACGGCGCAGAGAAAGAGAGCGATTCCAACCACAATCGCGGCCTTGATACTCACTTCGAAGGCCCAAGCGGCAGCCGAGACGGACCACCCACCGAGCGTCATACCCAACATGCCCACCCCGATCATGACCCGCTCCCTCCCTGACGGTGCTGCTCGATCAGTGCCACCAGACGCGCCGCTTGCTCGTCCGACAGCTCAGCTGCCGAGTGATCCAGCAACGCCGCGACGGCGTGTTCCGCCGATCCATGGAAGAACGTCTCCAGCAACCGGACCACGGCGGACTTGCGCGCCGATTCCGGCGCAATGGCCGGCCGGTAAATGTACTTCGCCCCCTGCTCGTGATGGGTCACATACCCCTTTTGCTCCATGAGCCGCAAAAGCGCACGAACCGCGGAGTACCCAGGGGGATCCGGAAGATGCTCAATGACCTCGGCCACCGACGCCTCCCCCCGCTGAAAGAGCACATCCATGATCTGCCGCTCCCTCCTCGTCAGTTGCGCAATCGAATGAAAATGCGATTTCATGCTACATTTTTAGCACAGTGCTAATTTCTTAGCAAGAGGAGCGGGGTGGTTTTTTCCGCTTGAATCCGATTGAATCGGATACGCATACTTAATGCCTGTTTGCACCGCCACGCGCGCGGACTGCCACACGCAACCAACGAATACGCGCCCGCCCTACCGCCGGCATAAACCCTCAAACCTAACCCGTCATCGACTTCCCGGTTTATTATGAAATCCATCGCCATCCCACTCCTCGCATCGTTCGCCCTCCTCACCACCGCATCGTTCGCCCTGGCGAAGGACCCCTTTACCCTCCAGCTCTGGCCCGGTGACCCGCCCGGAGCCGTCGAGTTCCCCGAGTCCGAAATCATCAACGACTCCGGACATATCGAACACGTGCACGTCCCAACCCTTCGCGTCTTCCTCCCTGAACCCGATAAGGCAACCGGCGCCGCCGTCGTCATCTGCCCGGGCGGCGCCTACTGGCTCCTCGCCGTCGATCACGAGGGCTACGAAATCGCCAAGTGGTTCAATGAGCGAGGCGTCGCGGCCGCAGTCCTCAAATACCGTCACCGCCAACACAAACACCCCGTCCCCCTCCAGGACGCCCAACACGCCCTCAGCACCGTTCGCTTCAATGCCGAATCCTGGGGTATCAACCCCGAGAAAATCGGGATCATGGGCTTCTCCGCGGGTGGCCACCTCGCATCCACCCTCGCCACCCACTACAATGAACCACAACCCCTCCCCGAAGACCCGATCAGTAAAACCAGCGCACGGCCCAATTTCCAAATCCTGATCTATCCCGTCATCTCCCTCACCTCCGCCGCCGCTCACTCCGGCTCCCGCGCTAACCTCCTCCCCAATCATGAGGACGAAGAGCTCGCCACATTCCTCTCCAGCGAACTCCAAGTGACCGAACAGACACCGCCCGCCTTCCTCGTCAGCACCGACGACGATCCCGTCCTGTCTGAGAATTCCGTGCAATACTACCTCGCTCTCAGACAGAAAAAGGTCCCCGCTGAACTCCATGTCTACCTTCGTGGCGGTCACGGCTACGGCCTGAGATCGGCCGACCAGCCGATCGGCTCATGGGCCCAACGGCTCGAGGACTGGATGCGCATCTCCGGCCTCCTCACCCCGTAAATCCTCCCACACTCCGTTCACCAACGAGATCCGATATGCGACAAGGCCCCACCCTCACCATCCAAGAACTCGCCCCTAAGCTCGACCGGTTCTTCCAGCTTGCCGCACCCAAGGTCGCCGACCTCATTCAACATTGGAATGGCGACAGCGGGACGCCCGTCTTCACCGTGAACGGACGCTATACCACGCGGGGATGGACCGAATGGACCCAGGGCTTCCTCTTCGGAGAAGCCCTCCTCCTCTTCGACGCCACCGGCGATGAGACGCTGCTGAAACTGGGCCGCGAGGGGACCCTCGACCATATGGCCCATCACCTGACCCATACCGGTGTCCATGACCACGGGTTCAATAACCTGTCGACCTACGGCAACCTCCGACGCCTCATGCTCGAAGGACGCATCCCACACACCCAAGCCGAGATCCAGACCTGCGAACTCGCCATCCGAGTCTCTGGCGCGGTCCAGGCGTCACGCTGGTCCCGCATCGCCGAAGGCGGCGGCTATATCCAGTCGTTCAACGGACCGCACTCGCTCTTTTGCGATACCATCCGCTCCTGCCGCATCACCGCCCTCGCTCACCTGCTCGGTCAGGTCCTCATGGGCGAGGGCGACCGACGGATCAATCTGCTTGCCCGAACCATCGAGCACCTGCAGTCCACACTGAAATACAACGTCTACTACGGTGAAGGCAGGGACCAATACGACGTCCCCGGGCGGGTCGCACACGAGTCGATCTTCAATACCGCCGACGGACAGTACAGATGCCCCAGCACCCAACAGGGGTACAGCCCGTTCTCCACATGGACCCGCGGACAGGCTTGGATCATCTCCGGCTGCGCCGAACAGCTCGAGCTCCTCGAACAGCTCGACGACAACCAAATGCCGTCAGGAACCAGCCGACAGGAGGTGATCGCGGCACTCGACCGTGCCGCGGAGGTCACCACCCAACACTATCTCCAAAACTCCGCCGCGGACGGCATACCCCTGTGGGATACCGGCGCACCCAACGCCCACCGCCTCGGAGAGATCAACGCCGCCCCCAGCGATCCGTTCAACGATTGGGAGCCGTTCGATAGCTCCGCCGCAGCCATCGCCGCCCAGGGATTCTACCGCCTCGGAAAACTCCACGCCACCCGCGGAAACCAGGAGAAAGCCGGACGGTACCACCAGTGTGCCCTGCGCATCGCCTTCACCCTCTTCTCTCCGCCCTACCTCTCGGAGTCCGCCCAACACCAGGGCCTGATCCTGCACTCCGTCTACCACCGGCCCAACGGCTGGGACCACGTACCCGAGGGACACAAGGTGCCCTGCGGGGAGTCATCCCTCTGGGGCGACTACCATGCCCTCGAATTGGCCGCCCTGCTCCAACGCGAACGCTGTCAGCAACCGTACTTCACCTTCTTCAAGCCCTGATCCCATCCCACCTATCCACCATGGCACTACCAATCCTCCCTGATGAAATCCGATTCGCCGGCAAGTTCCTCCATATGTGTAATCGCGAAGGCTGGGAGTTTGTGGTCCGCCCCGGCTCCAGCGGCGTTGTCGGTATCGCAGCAGTCACCCCGGACCGCGAACTGCTCCTGGTCGAGCAATACCGCACCCCGATCGATGCCAACGTACTCGAACTGCCCGCCGGCCTGGCCGGCGATATCATCGGTCAGGAAAACGAATCGTTCGAACAGGCCGCGCGCCGGGAGCTGCTCGAAGAGACCGGCTACACCGCGGACCACTGGCGCTACCTCGGATCCGGTGCGTCATCCGCAGGCTTGACCAACGAAAGAACCCACCTCTTCCTCGCCACCAGCCTCCATCGCGTCGGCCCCGGCGGAGGCGACGCCTCGGAGACCATCACCGTCCATCACGTCCCCCTCGATCATGTCGCCGACTGGATCCAACAGCGCATCGTCACCCATCACGTCGGTATCGATTTCAAGATCTACGCTGCCCTCTATTTCATTCAACAGGCAAAGGTGTAACCGGACCGCTGGAAACTTCTCCCAGGGCATCAGCCCCTGGAGGGAGAGGTCGGAGGTCCGTTGACGGGCTAGTGGACGTTTTGGGTGCAAACACTCCACGCCGAATCGCCTGTGCCATCGATACCGATCCCGATTCCGACCCCGATTTTGCCTCGCCATATACCTTTCCCATTCGGATTTGGAGAGTCTCCCGCAGAGGGCGCAGAGGACGCGGTGGCGTTTTCGACCTGCCATGGGGGTGGGTGGGGTCAAGGCCCTGGTCCCTACCTTTTGGGGGAATTTTTAGATATACCGTTTTGAGCGAACCAAAGCAGTTGCAGCGATCACAACAACCTCCAAGCAAACCTCTCCTTCCGGACCTTCGTGTCTTCGCCTCTTCCAAGTTTTCCTTTCACCTTCCCTCCCCCCTTCCCGTCCTCCCGGAGAGCCTCCCGCAGAGGACGCGGTGGCGTTTTCGACCTGCCATGGGGGTGGGTGGGGTCAATGCTAACCCTACCCTTTGGTTTTTTTTGATTTTCCGTTTTGAGAGAACCAACTCAGTTGCTGGGATCTCAGCCCAATCCCCAAGCAAACCTCTCCTTCCGGACCTTCGTGTCTTCGCCTCTTCCAAGTTTTCCTTTTACCTTCCCTCACCCCTTCCGTCCTTCCCAACCGGTCTGGTGCGAGGAGACCTGGGCCTAATGCCCTTCCAATAAGCGCTCGGTGTAGCTGCGCGCACGCGCCGGCACATCCGGATCGGTTCGCGGGAGCTCCGCCAGATACGGATGCAGTTCACGCGCCTTATCACCGAGCCCATCGATCGCAGCCAAGGCTTGCATCGCGACAAAGGCCCCGTTTTCCACCGGGTGAGCAAGCCGCTTCAGGACCGCAAGCGCCGCTTCCCAATCGCCCTCGGAACCCCATTCGCCCAGCGCCTGCGCGGCTGCGATTTGAACGACCGGCGCAGGATCCGCCAGGGCCGCGCTCAGCAATTCCTGATTTCGCCGCACCGCTTCCCCCCCACGGATCTGTAAGCCCAATACTGCCCAGTACCGCACCGCCGCATCCTCGGCCTTCAGTCCTTCGACCAGGACAGACTCCCCCTCGGCCTCCCTCATCGAGGCCAACTGGGCCATGGCGAAGATCGCCTCGAATGGATAGCGCTCCGGGGCATGCCCCATCGTATACGGCGCGTCCCCACCCGCCCGCCGATGCATCTCCGCCTCCGGGAGGAAGCCGAGATCCCGCGTCGTCGCCATCCAATCCGTCAGCGCCGTTCGCAATCCCTGTAGTACCTCCCGATGCCCGGCCGCACCCGCCAGATTGATCACCTCATCCCGGTCCGCCGATAGATCATACAGCTCCTCAGACGGTTTCGGCTCCCAGAAATAAGTCTGTGGCGGTCTCAATTCACCCGCGTCATACAGCGCTTTCCAAACCCGTGTCGTCGGCGTCTCGAACATGTAGCCGATATGCTGACCATAGATCAGGTGGGGCATGTAGTTCCGAATGTAAACATAGCGCCCGTCCGTGACCGAGCGTACCAGATCGAAGCGCTCATCCATCCGCCCACGAAACCCAAACAGATGGGCATGCGGCTCCGCCTCAAATGGGCCCATGAAGGCACCCCCCTGCATCCAGTCCGGCGGCTGCACCCCGGCCAGGCTCAACACCGTCGGCGCAAAATCCACAAACCCAACCAACCGGTCGGTCGTGGCACCGGAACCGTAATCGGTGGGACCTAAATCGCGGAATGCCTCCGGGATCCGCACGATCAACGGCACGCGCAGTCCGCTGTCATAGGGCCAGCGCTTGCTCCGGGGCATGCCGGACCCATGATCGCCGTAAAAGAAGACCACCGTCTCCTCCGCCAAACCCGCGGCCGCAAGCTCTTCCAAAACACGACCGACCTGGGTATCCATCTCCGTCACCTTGTCGTAATACTGCGCCCAGTCATGCCGTACCTCAGGCGTGTCGGGGTGATAGGCCGGCACCCGAACCTTGGCCGGATCGTGCTTCAGTACGTGCGGCCGTGAACGTATCTGGCTCTCGTGCGTCACCGTAAAATTGACGACCGCGAAGAATGGCTGACCCGGAGCGCGTTGGCTCCAGTGCGCCGTGCCCGACGAATCGTCCCAGACCCGGCCCGGCTTCTCGAGGTTGTAGTCCTCCTTGCTCCGATTGGTACAATAATAGCCAGCCGCACGAAGGAATTGTGGGAACATGCGCATCGTCGAAGGCAACGGCACCTGGCTGCGCATATGCTGCGAACCCGTACTGGTCGGGTACAACCCACTGATCAGGGTCGTACGGGCAGGTGCACAGACCGGTGCGTTCGACCAGCAGTGCCGATAGCGCAACCCCTCGGAGGCCAAACGATCGAGGTTGGGGGTCACCGCCTCGGGATCGCCATAACAGCCGAGTTGAGGGCCCGTGTCTTCGCACGTGATCCACAATATGTTGGGTCGCACCTCGGCGACCTCCGCCGCTGCCACCCTCGGAGGCAGACCTGATGCAAGAAGCCCCCACCCCAGGCCCAGGATCGAGCCGATCATGGGAAGCCATAGACGCGCTCGTACCGCTGGCATACAAACTCTCCTCTCCCAATCATTCATCCAGATGCAGTGCGAATCGGCCCGCCTCGGGGAAATAGGCCACTTCCATTCCCCCCGGAAGCGAGTCCGGCCCCAATCCGATCAGCCTCAATGGGTTCCAATACCCGGTCCTCAATAGCTCCGCCGGTGTGAGCAAACCCATCGCCGCTAAACGGTTCATCGCCGGCATCAACGTCATCGCCGAACCGGCCAGGCAATCCCGCGCCACGTTGCGAATCGCACCGGACGGCTCCAAAACGACCCGGCTGCCCGCGAAACTGTATTCCCCAGGTTCAAGCCCACCGATCGGCGATACGTCACTCACCACGATCACCCGATCCACACCCTTGACCGCGAAGACCACCCGAATCACAGCGTCCGGCAGGTGATGCCCATCGGCGATGATCGTCACTGCCAGATCCTCGGTGGCAAGTCCGCTCCATAGTTGGTTCGGATGGCGCGGCAATAGATTGGGCAGGCCGTTGGCGAAGTGCGTGATCGCCTCAGCACCCGCGGCAATCAATCTTCGCAGGGCCTCGTCATCGTAAGCGGAGTGTCCAATCGAAACCGCCATCCCCAATGCCTTGGCCTGCCGGACCAGGGCCTCAGCACCCTCCGGTTCGGCGGCCAGCGTGATCAACCGGAGCTTCTCCTCCGACCATGCCCAGAGCCGCTCCAGATAGCAGGCATCAGGCACAACCACCCACTCCGGCGCATGCGTCCCGACAAACCCCGGTTCAGAGGAGATAAACGGACCCTCGAGGTGGATGCCCAATAAATTCCGACAACGCGGGTCGGTTCGCATCGCTTGCGCCAACATCGGCAGATTGCGCCGGTACACCTCCTCGGAACTCGTCACCAGGGTGGCCAGGAACCCGGCGGTCCCCGCCCGCCGCATCCCTAAACAGACCTCGGCAATCCCTTCGGGAGTGAGCGACAACGCACTGAAGTCGTGGCCCGCATAACCGTTGACCTGAAGATCCACAAACCCGGGTATCGCCTGCGGACCGTCCACAAGACTCACTTCCCCTCCTCCAACAACGCGCCCCCAGCCGTGTCCGTGAAGATATGACAGTCCGGATGCATCTGGAGAATCGATGCCGGCACGTCCGGGGTCACTGGTCCCTTGAGCGACTGCTTCAGTGCAACCGCCTTGCGCGCGTCGGGGACCGTGCACACGATCGTGGCCGACTTCAAAATCTGACGGATGCTCATCGATATCGCCGAGCGCGGCACCTCCGCCAACGCCCCAAACCAACCCTCGCCCACCTGCTGCCTGCGACAGGCCTCATCCAGTTCAACCACCAGATACGGATCCAAGGTCTCGAAGTCCGCAGGCGGATCGTTGAATGCCAAATGCCCGTTCTCCCCGATCCCGACACAGGCGACATCCACCCTTAGCCCACGAATCAACGCACCTACACGGTGGCACTCCGCCTGGGGATCGCCTTCGTCCGCCTGGACCGGGTGAAACGCACCCAGCCGCGGGACACGCTCCACGAAGCGTTGCTGGAGATACCCACGAAAACTGGCCGGATGCGTCGCCGGTAGACCCACGTACTCATCGAGGTGGAATAGGGTCACCTTGGACCAGTCCACCTTCTGACTCACCAGCGCATCAAGCATCTCAAACTGGCTTGCACCGGTCGCCAGAATTAGGGTCGCCTTCCCACTGCGCGTGAATGCCCGGTTCAAACCCTCCGCCGCCGCACGGGCCGCCGCCATCCCCATGGCCTGCTTGTCATCCAAGACGTGAACCTCCATACCCAAACTCCCTTCGGTCGCGTTACTCGAGATGCGAATCCAACGGGTCCGGTTGCGCCGAGCGGCGCAGACGCTGGTGCAACCAGGCACCCATGACCAAGATTAGCACCCCGATCACAGCCGTGACCAGCGCCCATTGCCCACCCTGCCACTCGATGCGAGTCACAAGCATGGTTCCAACGATCAGACAGCTGGAGAGCGCACCCGCCCACACCCAGATAGCTTGTCGGACCCAGTACCCGATCCCCGCGACCGCTAGTCCGAAGAGGACCGCCATGAGCGGGTAGCCGAGCGTCCCCTCCATCAGCATCGCCCGGGCGGTGATGGGGACCAACAGGAGGAGCACCCCGATCCCACGATAGTAAACCGGTTGAAACGCCAGGAGATGCCGAATCGCCTTCCCCCGCCACCCCAGGAACATCATGTGCCCACCGATCGGAGCGCAGAAGCGATCCGGGGTCGCGAGGAAGGACTGCCCCTTACCCCACAAGAAGGAGCACCAGGCCGCATACAACACCAACGGCACCAGACGTAGCTGGTGGGATCGAAGCACATTCGATCCAACCCACGCCTGCCCTGTCAATGCCGCAAATCCCATGGCCAAATCGTACCAATCGGCGGCGCGGGCCGGGTGCAGGCCATAACGCACCATCATCAGGCCGAGCACCAGTAAGTACACCGTCCAAACCATGCGGAACCCGGTCCGAAAAACCCCGCGCACCGCCTCCGGCACCCAACCCATCGGCCGCGAGATCCACCAGTAATAAAATCCGACCAGTCCGAGCCCGCCAACCGGCCAAGAGACCACTCCCTCCAATACCGATGCCCAGAGCGCAGCGAAGGCAAATAGGCTCGCCCCAAGGCTCGCCCAGGCCGAGACGACCGACCCGGTCGCTACCGCCCGCGCAAGCCAGGAAAACGAGGCGATCGCCGCCGAAATCGCAACCTGATCCGCCCCCCAATGGAGTAGGCTGGTCACCGCACCAATAGTTGCAACGAGCAACGCAGGCTCGATCACCGGCTGAATCCACCGCTCCCGCGTCCAGCCGATCGACGGCCGCCGACCCATAATCCAGATGAGACTCAAAAACCCGCCGGCCGCAGCGACTGCGACGCCGTGCCATGCCGGATCCAGATCGAAGCGCTGCGCCACTGCGATCGCCCCAGCCCACAACGCCAGCCCAACCTGCAGCCGCCCCCATTGGGTCAGCATCCCCTTGCGCCGATACGCTACCGAAGCCGTCATCCAGCCTGCCGCGAGGATCAGAAGCCATTCCACAACGGCCACCTCAGCACTGATCCGGAAGACCGGCCAAATTCCTCCCAAACGCTCCAGGCAGACCAGCAGCGGAACACCCAGCCACACCACATGCAAACCGATCGTAGACCGGAAGATCCAGCGCCGCGGCGTGGCCTCGATCGCAAGCGATAGCGCCATTCCAATCAGCATCCCCGTGCCCCATCGGTACGGCATCGTCGTCACGCGTGGCCAGACCCAGGAAATCATCGACTCCATCAAAAAGACCCAGACCACAGGCACCGCAATGTCTTGCAACAGCGTGTGCGCCCATTTCGGTGCGCCCGACCTGCGCTCCCAGCAGAGCGCCACGAGCAGTGCGCCAAAGAAGAGGCATGCCTGCAGCCCGGCCCACCATCCCTCCATCGCAGTTGGCGAAAAGGCCCACCACACCAAAAAAATCCGGCATAACTCGGCCAGGCCCAGCGCCATGGCATAGACCAAAGTGAAGCGCCACAACTCCTGGGACCGGCGGACCCCGGCCGGTTCGACATTCTGGAGCTGCCCGATCCCCTCGGCAATCAGACCCAGCGGCAGGATCCAAACAAAGACCCAACCAGGGCCAAACAGATTCAGCCATTCCAGCGCCCCCGGCCAGGTAAAGGGCAGCCCCATCCATATCGCGGAGACGCTCCAGACCCATACGACGCCTCCGCCTCGGCACTCACGATAGAGGATCGCCGCAAACAATAGAATTCCGTAAACAACCCAAAGCCAGGAGGTTTCGGCCCCACCCGCAGGTGCGTCCAACAGCCTCCACCAATGTCCTATACTCACGGTGCCTAAAACAGTCGCCACACCGTAGCCAAGCCCGCGCCACACGCGATCGTTCATCCAGGCCACCCACCTGCGCCCGGGCAGAATCAAGATCCAGACGAGCGTAATGACTTGGAATAACAGCCAATACTCCACATGGGGCCTCGGAAGGGAATCGAGGAGAATCGCCCACGCGGACGTTGCAAGAATCACCGCCGTCCAGCCATCGAATACTGAGGGAAAGACGATTCCCAGCAACAACATGGATGCCGCGCAGACAAAGAAATAGGCTGCGGATTGAGGGTCGTCGAGCCGCCTGTGGGCAAGGACCAGCGCAGCCAGAAACACCACACGAATCAGCGGCCGCGTCGCCCAGGTAGAGTGCCACCAGAACCGCTTGGCCGCGATCATCCATCCAAGGGCCCAAATCCAGAGCAGACCGGCGATCACTAGGTGGACATCCCTGGAGCTGAGCCCCCATGGCTGAATCGTCAGCAGCGCCATGACCAAATAGACCGAGCCAAAAATCCAAGCCAGGATGGTCACCGTCCGCGCCTCGGCCCCACGCCTCGCCCCGGCTCCCGCCCAACCAGCCGCAAACATCACGATCGCCACCCATGCCCCACCCGCAACCAGGGCGAGTGAGAGCATGCCTGTGGGGGCTTCAAACCAATCCCCCACCCGCACGATCAGCAAAACCGCTCCGACCGTCGCAGCCAGCCATGGGACCGGGAAACCGAGCCATTCCGGCAGGCTGTTCGAACGACGTAAACTCCACCCGGGGATCCATCCCATAAAGGCCTTCATGCCCCATGCCAAAAGCACTCCAAACAGCGGAAAGAGGAGCACAACACCGGCCGCCCCAACCAGGGTCCACTCCGTCGGCAATTCCATCACCCCACGGTCCCAGACGCCGATCCACCAGACCAAGCCACCCAAAGAGACCAACGTCCAAGGCGATCCGGAACAATACCCCCGAATCCGTGAAGCCGGTCCCCAACCCGACCCGGATGTGCGCACCGAGGGGAGAATTGCCGCCAAGAGCGGCAGCGATGCCCACCAGCTCAGTAGCGAATGCTCCGAGCCCGCAAACGTCCACGCGATGTCCCCGACCAGAAACGCCCAACCAGCTGCTTGAAAAAGAAGACCAAGCAGGGGATCCGTCCACGCCGGAGTCCAAACCCTGCGCCGCCCGAGTCGGAGATCCGCCCACCACCAGAGACGCACAAGGACAAACCAAAACGCAATCCGGCCACCGTAAGGCAATACATCGGTCCAGGTCACCCAGTGCGAGAATAGGAGTCCACTCAACAGGCCGATCGCAGGCCAGCCCACCAACCCGGTGGTACCCAACACCAGCCCCGCCCCGATAACCCGTGCCGAATGCCCCGCATCCCACGACACCCCAGCCCAAATATTCCCGTCGATATACCGTATGAACGCCCCCAGGAGTGCAACGGCCGCGACAAACGCGTAGGCCTGCGCACCGATCTTCAACAGCCGGGGCACCGCGTCTTCACGCCTCGCAAACATTCCAATCCCCACCGCTTCCAACAACGCCACCACCGAGGCAACCAGTAGGAGCCGGTCAACCTCACCGATGATCCCGATCCGGATCGCCCAGATCATCGCGTACATCGGTAACCAGACCAGGGTCCCCATGATCAGATGATCACCGGTCCGTACCGCCGCCCAGAGCAGGGAGATAAAGACTATCCCCAACATCCAGGCCAATACCGTACCGTCGATCGAATCGGCCAGGACCCGCCATAGATGCCCGGTCGGCAAACCCAAAGACCCGACCCAAGGCCCGACCGCGATGAATACCAGGAGGCTCGCGCCGAGTCCCGCGTGGAGCATAGCCATCTCCCCGCAGTCCCGCGCCCATCGGCGCCAGGCGGAGGTCGTCCCTAAAAGCATGATGGCGGAACTTACCAGCAAACCGCCGATTAAGACCGACGAACCTGCCCCCAGCCATTCCCCGAGGCCGAGCCAAGCGCTGATGATGAAGGCAACGTTCCAGGCATACGCGAACACCGGATCCCTGAGCGCCCGCCAAAGCAGCAGATAGAGCGCAGCGAAGATCAGGCCCGCAATCGATAGATGCCTCCCGGTCACGATCTGCGTAGCCCTGGCCAAAAAGAGATAATCCAGCGCGATCATCGCCGAGCCGGTGAACATCAAGACCCGTCCGGCAATCCGGTCGCCCAGCCGCTTGAACACCCAGCCGCCCAACCCGATCAGCCCAACCGTGATCGTCAGCAGCACCGTAAGCCGCAACCAGAATCGTCCAGAAACAAAAGCAAAGAAAAGGGCTCCCACCAGTACCAGGATCGCACCTAAATGCAACATCCCACGCAGGACACGCTCATCGTGAAGGAGGTCAAACACCCGCGCCCGCAACGCGTCCATTCCTACCCGGACACTCGCACCCGACTCCGACCCGGCCTCGCTCGGCCCGCCCACATACAGCGCGTCC
>CALLYA010000369.1 GCA_937875495.1 uncultured Verrucomicrobiota bacterium | reverse complement strand
ACCTACGATGCTGAAGGGGAAATTGGAACAGGAAAGGGAACCATCTCCATGCGCGCGTTGTTGCATCTGGACGCCGATGCCTTTTTCGCCTCGGTGGAGCAGGCCCTCGATCCACGCCTAAGGGGCAGGCCGGTCATTGTAGGCGGCAGCTATCGCGGCGTTGTCTCCTCTGCGTCATACGAGGCGCGCAAGTTCGGAGTACACTCGGCCATGCCGATCGCCCGGGCCGAACAGCTCTGTCCGAACGCGGTCTTTCTGCACGGGCAGTACTCCCAGTACGAGGAGTATTCGGACGAGCTCTTCTCTATATGCAGGCAATACGCGCCGGAGGTCGAGCAGAGCAGCATCGACGAAGGGGTGCTGGACCTGACCGGGACTGAGCGCTACCACCGGGGGCGCTACCCGAAGATCGCGCGTCACATTCAGGCGACGGTCTGGAAACAACTGGAGATCACGGTATCCGAAGGGCTTGCGACCAATAAGACTGTCGCCAAAGTTGCGTCTGACCTCAAGAAGCCGAATGGCCTGGTCGCGGTCCCACGCGGGACCGAGCGCGAGTTTCTGGCACCACTCGACCTGAAGCGATTGCCGGGGGCGGGACCGGTCCTGACGCGCAAGCTTGCGGACTATGGGATTCGGACGGTGGGCGAGTTTGCGCAGTTGCCCCGGGAGTGGGTACTGATCACCCTCGGCAAAGGCGGGGTCGGCCTGCACCAGCACGCCAACGGAGTGGACGAACGTCCAGTACGACCGACCCGGGACCCACAGAAATCGATGTCGCACCAGGAGACCTTCGACGCAGACACGATCGACACGGTCTTTGTACTCGGTGTGGCGTGCCGGGGGGTGAGCATGCTATTGACCAAGCTCCGGGCGCAGGGCCGGACCGCACGCACGGTCGGCCTCAAGATTCGCTACGGCGATTTTCAAGAATCGCAATCGACCCGGTCGCTGGATGAGCCGTTGGACATCGACCCGCCGTTTTACCGGATCCTGGAGGAGTTGCTGCCGACGGTATGGCAGCGGCGCGTCCGCATTCGCCAGGTAGCGGTGACGCTTTCCAACTTTTATACGGCATCGATGCAGCTGGATCTGTTTGACGAGAACAAGGAGCGCATGGCGCGGTTGTACCGCAGTGTGGATGCGATTCGATCGCGCTATGGATTTGACGCGGTAGGCGCGCGCGGCGTCTGGACGAATGGCCGGCCTCCGCGCACATAGTTTCGCATAGCGCATTTTTGTTTGACTAGCCAAACTTTTGCGGGATTCTAGGTGCATACGCGCTGCGAGGGAGGGCGATCCCCGACATTACGGGGAGAGCAGGGCTGAGGCGATCGGTCGCTCCATCAGGGAGCCACCGAACTGGCCGAAAAGGCCCTCTCCACGCCCCTCGCAAACCCGATCATAATAGCGCTCGCCACCGAAAGGAACGCGCATGCTTGTATCGTCATCTCACAGGCTGATCCTGACCGGCATTCTCGCCGTCCTCATCGCACACGCACCCCGCTCGCAGGCCCAAACGCCCGCAGATCCCACAACCGTAAGCCCCGCCAGCCATCTCCAGACACAAATCGATTCGCTTCAGGCGCAGATGGATCAATTGCGCGCCCAAACTCCCTCCCCCTCTCCTGCTTCTGAACAGCTCGATCAAATCCAAGCCCAAATCGAAACCCTCGCGGCAGAGGTCGAATCGCTCCGTCTGAATCAGACTCAGCCGATCCCCGAGCTGAGCCCGGAAAAGGGCCTCGCTCCCGCCGCCGCCAAGGTCTACAAGTCCCCCGGCGGCGTCTCCCTCGGGGGCTACGGCGAAATGATCTATTCCCATGAGAACGGGGCGGCCAACGATCAGTTCGATTTCCTTCGCGCCATCGCCTACATCGGCTACAAATTCAACGAGTCATGGGTCTTCAACAGCGAAATCGAATTTGAACACGCCTCCACCGGTGAGGAGGGCGAGGCATCCGTCGAGTTTGCCTACATCGATTACCTCTTCCGCCCCGAACTCAACTTCCGCGGTGGACTCCTCCTCATGCCGATGGGCTTCATCAACGAACAACACGAGCCCACCACGTTCCTCGGAGCGCGCCGTCCGGAGATCGAACGCGCCATCATTCCATCCACCTGGCGCGAGAATGGTGTCGGCATCTATGGCGACCACGGTCCGCTCCAATACCGAACCTACGTCGTCAATGGAATGGACGCGTCCGGCTTTGAGCCGAGCGGCATTCGGGGCGGTCGCCAGGACGGGTCCAAGGCCAAGGCGGAAGACCTCGCATGGATCGGCCGGCTCGACTGGGAAGGCCTCCCCGGCCTTACCATCGGTGGCTCCGCCTATTACGGGAACTCGGGCCAAGACATCGAAAGTGACATCGGTTCGGACCTGGAGGTCGAGACCGGCATCGTCGAGGGGCATCTTCAGTACCAATGGAATGGCTGGGAGTTCCGCGGCCTCGCGGCATGGGCGCAGGTTGGCGATGCCGAAGAATTGAACCACGCGCTCGAATTGCCAGAACAGGAAACCGTCGGCGAAGAAATGGCCGGTTACTACCTTCAACTCGGCTACGACCTCCTTGCATCCCGCTCGAACCTCAACCAGGCCCTGATCCCCTTCCTCCGCTGGGAGGACTTCAACACCCAGGAAGAGGTCCCGTCGGCATTCTCACCGGATCCGGCTTACGACCTGGAGATTCTCACCCTCGGCCTTCAATACCTGCCGATTCCACAACTGGTGCTCAAGGCGGATTACCAGAACATCTCCGACGCACGCGATGACACGATCGATCGTGTGAATCTCGGTGTGGGTTATGTCTTTTAAGCCAGCAAGAGCCCGTCCGAAAATGCGTGCTCCTTCAGAGGGCGCCTCCAGACAATGGTTGCCGATCCGTCCGATCCGTCAGATCCGTGTTTGAATCGGTTTTCCGAAATCGAAATCGAAAACGCCCCCTATCTGTATGGCACCTGGCCCTCCGAGCATCGGTCAAACCTCGCTGTCGAGTTATGTCGGCACCGCAACCATACGGTTACACAATCCGGTTTCTCCTGTCCGAATCCCAGTCCTCGTCCTTTCGATTCCGAGACCGATAGCGCCCCCGATCTTGCTTCGCCATTGACCTTTCCCCCCAGTAAGGAAATCGCGCCATGTTTCGAGTACTTGTTTGCATCGGCTTCATCGGTGTCATGCCCCTGATCCAGGGACAGGCAGCGACCACGGCGGCAACCGACATTCCCGCCTACGTTCGGAACATCCTGGAACAGGAGTTCCCAAATTCTAAATTCGAGCGTACCACCCACTTCCTCACACCATCCCAGCGGGCCAAAGTCGATGAGTTGATGGGCGAGGAGCCGGCCTCGGACCTGATTATCTCCTATCGGGTGCTGGAGGACGGCGAACCCAAGGCGACCCTCTTTTTTGACACCCATAAGGTACGGACCGCCTCGGAGACCATCCTCATCGCCGTTTCGGAAACCGGCGCCGTCCAGAAATTGAAGACCATCGCCTTCGGCGAACCGCGGGAATACCTCCCGCGCCAAGCATGGTTCGACCAGTTTCTGGGTCGAAAGCTATCTGCCAGGCTCGCACTCAAACAGGATATTCATGGGGTGACCGGCGCGACCATTACCGCCAGGAAAACGACAAGCGCGGCGCGACGGGCGTTAGCCCTTCATCGCGTCCTCTTTGGAAAGCCGACCGCCGAATGACACCAGCTCAGAAAAACGGCTTCAGACTCGGATTCCTGTTCACCCTCGCAACAGGGTTGTCGCTCGGTTTCGTAACCTTTTTTGTTCGGCCGAGCGACCCCTTTGCGGTGGTGAACCATCCCCTCCAGCCGTGGCTTCGGCATATGCACATCCTGGCCGGCCCCATCCTGATCTTTATGGTCGGCTGGCTCTGGCAGGATCATGTCCTAGCCCATATCCGCAGACGAGTGCGGACGGCACGCATCTCCGGATGGATCTCGGCGCTGCTCTTCCCCGTCATGGCAGCCACAGGCTATCTCCTGCAGGTTACCATGGACGAAACCTGGCAGACGATCTGGCGCTGGACGCACATCTCATCCGCGATCCTCTGGTCGCTCGCAGCCGCCACACACATCCTGCGCCCCCTGTTGCAACGTCGAAAACGCCGGGGATGACCTTCCCGAAAGCCTCACCATTCGTTGTACGGTTCGCGAATGGGACGGCGCAGACGGGCGTTCGCCTCCGCATCGTCCACAAACTGCTCCGCACCCAGATCCCAGGTGAGCTTGCGGCCGAGTCGGATCGCGATGTCGCTGATGTGGCAGAGCGCCTCACCCCAGACGGCCGATTCAATGGGGCTGACCGGATCCGTGCGGCTGCGAATGCAATCCAGCGTGTTGCGTGCGTGCCCTGGACTCTGCGCAAGAAGGCGGTCTCCAGGTCCGAAGTCGGCATGCAACAAGCCTTCGGGCTCGGCATTCACCACCGAACGGTTCACGTGAATCCAGCCGTCCGACCCTTCGAACACCGTTCCATGGTCCTGCGCCCCTGGATAGCGCGCCTGCCATTCCGTCGGCAGACGTCCCTTGAACTCCATGGTGATCCCGCTGCTGTACCGCAGGGTAACGTCCCAATCCGTTGCGGTATCGTGGGTGCCTTGCGTCGGGATCACACCCCGCCCCTCCACTTCAACGGTCCCCTTGAGGAGCCTGGAGCCCCCGCCCCAGACCGCGATGTCGAGAGGATGAATCCCCCAGCCCGCGATGAAGCCAAGCGCGTAGTCGGTGATGAACCACCAATGCGCGTTCGAGGTCCGATCGACTGTATGCGGATGAAAGGGAGCGGGCCCCAGCCACCGATCGTAGTCCAAACCCTCCGGCACCGGCGCAAGGCCAGGATCGCCCCCCGCCTCGCTCGCAGGCGACCAGACGTGGATCGTCTTCATAGGCCCCATCCGATCGTTGAGTGCCAGCTCGCTCGCCAGGCAAAACTTCGTGTCGGAGCGCTGCTGGGTTCCGTATTGAAAGACGCGACCGGTCTGCCGAATGACCTTGCGTAAGGCCTGGGCCTGTTCAAAGGAGGTGCCCATCGGCTTCTCCATGTACATGTCCTTACCGGCCCGCGCCGCCGCCATCGCGACCGTGTTGTGCCAATGGTCGGTGGTCGCGATGGTGACCGCGTCGATATCCTCCCGTTCCAAGAGCGCTCTGTAGTCCTCGTATGCCTGACAATCCTTGTCACCGTAATGCGCATGAACGACCTGCTGGGCACCCTCACGCACCCATTTCTTCAGGTCGCAGACCGCGACAATCCGGGCGTCCTTGTGTGCCAGGAACCCCTGCATGACCGCGGCTCCGCGGGGACCGACACCGATACTGCCGATCGCAATTTGCTCACTCGGTGCCACGCCGCCATCCAAGCCCAGAACGGATCCTGGGAGAATCATCGGCACCGCGGCGGTACCCATCGAAATCAAAAAGCCTCGGCGCGTGATGCCCTCAACCTGTCTCTTCATCGATCGCTCCCTTCCGCCTCAACCCGCCCCGTACCCAATCGCCGATCGAGCTGCACACCCAATCGGCCGTTAGCATTTGGAAAGCCCCCTTCAGGGATGTGCCCGCACGGGAACCAAGGTCACGGGCCCCAGAAGACCGGAATCGACTACCGGCCAGACCGCCGCATTGAACGGCTTGTAGTTCTGGTCGACAAAATTGATGTCGTAGAAAATCCGCCACTCGACTCGCCGCCGATCTAGGTCGCGGATGCGATTGGCGGACAGATTGGTCGCCTCGACTTCGAGCCGATTGTCGTGTCGCTTCAGCACGCCGGCAGGGATGGACGTTCGGAAAGGCAGCCCCCAGAGCGTCCCCAACTCCACCCCATTCAGACGCACCCGTGCGCTCTCCCGAACCACGCCCAGGTCGAGTACCCACTCAGTTGGGGCCTCAGTCGGCCAATCGAATTGCGCACTGTACCGGGCGGTCCCCGCGAACCGGTCCGCCTCCGGATCGGCAGCTTCGGTCCAAGATCCGAGCGCGGAAGTGGTGTACGACTTCGGCAGTTGAGGAGCGCCCTCGATGAAATCGACCTGCCAGGTCGCCTCGATGGGAATCGGTTCACCGTCCGGGATCTCGTACGACCAAGGTCGGTAGTCGTGTCCGTTCGCCCCTGGGCTCGCGCGCAGGATCAGAGATCGCCCCGGTTCGAGCCGAACAAAGACCTCGCTTCCACCGGCGGGAAGAGGCCGAGTCTTCGCCAATCCATAACTCCCATCGAGCGGATCCAGCCAGAGCAACGTCTCAAATGGGACCGCCGGCTTCACCCAGCCCTCCACCACTCCTGCTCCAAGGTTGGCGATGAAATAGTGATAGGTCCCACCTTCCGCCTCACGCCGGATGAAGGCCAGTCCGAGATCGACGAGCGATTCCCGCTCCAAGCCAGCCGTGGGCAAAAGCCGCTCCAAGTTCTCGGAACGGAGGACATACCCGGCACCCACCGCCGCGGTGGCAACACCGGATGCCCGATCCGACCGGTATTGGATGGAACCAAGGAGTTCTCGAAGCTCTGCGCGCTGCGGCTTGAGCTGTCCGTACCCCGGCACATCCGGGTCGTCTTCCGTGCCGATGAGGATGGTGGCCCCGGCCTCTGCCAAAGCCTTAAGACTACGGAGGGTCTGTAGCGGCATGAATCGCAGCGGAGGCACCAGGACCGCACGATACCGCTCTCCGCCCAGCCGACTCGGGGGCAGAAGCCATCCGTCCTGAACCCGCAACGATGCGATCTGGCGATCGGAGCCGAAATCGAAGCCGTATCCCTGCTCGACCAGCCATTGTGCAGTCAATCCGCACCCGCTCCGGGTCAGCCAATCGGTGTCGTGGACCGTGAGCTGAATCTTCCTCTGAGATCCGCCTGCATGCCAGAGATCAGCCAGAGGCCAGTAGAGGAGGAGTTCATTGCTGGGCCACCCTGCCTGGAGGATCGATTGGCAGCGGGTCACATACTGGTTGAGAGCCGAGAAATCCCGCCAGAACGCGTTGCGCGGGTTGAATTGTGTGGAGGCATAGAAGAGCCATCCCGGCCATTCAGCATCCTTGGGTGAGTAACAGCAGCCGTGATAGAAGATGTGATTCACACCATTCAGGAACAGCTGATCGACCTCCGGCTTGACCTGCGAGAGCGCGCTGTTGAAATGGTTCCGCAGCCAGGTGCAGGTCTCCGCAGAGGTAAGCCGTTTTCCGCCGACATGCGCGGCCGAGGATGCCATCCGATTGACCATCGGGGTGGAGTTCCCTCCGGGTCTGAGGTTGCGCTCTTCGAAACGCAGGCCGGGAATCGGCAGGAGGGTCGCACCGAATGTCTCGGTTTCAGGGATGTCTACAGCGGCATACAGGTCAAGCAGGTTGCCCGGTGCGCCGTGCGCCTGATTTCGCGTCTGGAATCCGTGTTGGTGCGACCAGCCCACCCAGGACTCGATGTACTCCTGATGAAGTTCGGCCAACGTGGTCCGGTAGTCCGCCTTCACCCGGACCGCCTCATCGGTCTCACCAGGGCCGAACAATTCTTCCAGGTGCTCATGAAGGTCATACCCACGGGCCTTGAGGAATCTGGCCGGGAAGTCGAGACTCCAATCGCCGGCGTACTCGAAGGAATCATGATACTGCGCCCGCGGCCACACGGCGTCGGGGAAGCGCTTGAAGGCGGCGTCGAATTTTTTGAGATAGGCCTCCAACGCGGCTGCCGAATAGGGGTTGATGCTCCTCCCCTCTCCTCCCGGAGCACCACGTTTGACCCCGCCTCCGGAGTATCGGGATCGAAGCTCGCCCTCCACCAGGTCCACCCGCAGGTCCACCATCGAATCGTTCACCTCGGGACCACCGAACCGCCAGCCCGATCCCGTGGTCATGTCGAGCCACATCCCTAACCGGTCCGCCTCCTGCACCGCAAATTGCAGCATCTCCAACCATCGGTCGGAGAGATAGGGAACGAATCGGTCCTCCGAGCCTTTGACCCCGTAAATCGGCACGATCGAGGCCCCCCCGAGACCTGCCGCTCGCATGGTCTCGAGATTCCATGTGAGGTTTTCAGGATCGACCGCGCTCCCGGGCCACCACCAAATGCATCCCGGCCGGTTCGTCTCCTCAACCTCAGGCCAAGGGTCTGAAGCTGTTTGCCCTGGCCATACAACCGAGCAGGTCATCCATAGGGCCCAAACCCAACTCTGCATCTTCATTGTTCCCACCGATCCTTACTGAGGAGGTCCAACATCCACCGGATTCGATTACCAAGTGCTTTCGCAGGGCACCGGAGGGTCGATGGGACATCCTAACCGTTGCCTCCCTATCCCTGGCAAGGAATATCGATTGTGGCCGGCTGGAGGTTGTCGGAAATGGTAGCAGCGTTCCCATCCGGACCCGGAGAGCCTCCCGCAGAGGGCGCAGTGGCGTTTTCGACCTGGCGATGGGGGTGGGTAGGTTCCTGGCTCGAGCCCAGCCTAAAAGGCGCGCTCCTTCATGCGTCGCCCCCAGGCAATGGTTGCCGATCCGTCAGATCATTGTCTTAATCGGGGTCGGGGTCGG
>CALLYA010000368.1 GCA_937875495.1 uncultured Verrucomicrobiota bacterium | reverse complement strand
GGGTCCGGATGGGGAGGTTAGGTTGAGAATGCGGCTACCTTTTCGGACGGGCTCTAGCAGATGCGTGGCGTAATAGTATGTGGTGGCGACGGGATTGGTACCTTTGGCACACCAAATATCCACGCCGAGTCACGCTTGCCACCGATCCCGATCCCGATCCCGATTCCGACCTCGACCCCGCTCCCGAGTTCCCCGGGCTGTACCCCTTTCCCATTGTCAGCCCCATTGCCGTTCGAGTAGTGTGACACCTGGACTCGGGTGATTTTCAATTTCCACTGGACTCAATTCTGGGGTGCTACAATGAATCTTTTCCATGAAACCATGAAGATACTGGCTGGGATCGTGGGGATGTCCGCGGCGACGCTGGGCGCGCCTTCGGTCTTCTCCGCAACCGTGAATTCGCAAACCAACCGCGGAATCGCGCCTGGGGAGCTGACCTGTGAATACCTGGTTGACCCGATGGCCGTCGATGTCGCACGCCCCCGCCTCTCATGGATCAATACCGCCGAACCGGAAGATCGCGGCCAGGTCCAGACCGCATACCGGGTCCAGGTCGCTTCCACCCTGGATGCCCTGCTGCAGGGTAAGGCCGATCTCTGGGATACCGGCAAGGTCGCATCAGAGCAGTCCACCCTCCTGCCCTACGCCGGTAAGGCACTCGAAGCCCGTCAGGACTGCTGGTGGCGCGTCCGGGTCTGGGACCGCGACGGCAAAGCATCCGACTGGAGCGATACCGCATTCTGGGGGATGGGACTCCTCAAGCCCGACGATTGGAAGGCCCAATGGATCGGTGCACCCTGGCAGGGCGAGGAGCCGATGCCCGATTCCGCGCTCAATGACGAGGCCCAGCGGAAACAATGGGTCCATCCCGCCCCGCTCCTGCGCAAAGAGTTTGAAACCGAGAAGGAGATCGCTTCCGCACGCGCGTTCGTGACCGGCCTCGGCTATTTCGAGCTCTACCTCAACGGTCAAAAGGTCAGCGAGGATGTCCTCATCCCCAACCAGACCAACTACGGCAAACGGCCCGGCCTCGAAAAACACGGGATCTCCGTCGAAGACAATTTCAAAGAATACCGGGTGATGTACCTCGCTTACAACATCACCAACCTGCTCCAAGAGGGTCAGAACGTCATCGGCGCCGTCGTTGGTAACGGCTTCTACGACTCCCCAAGCCATTGGACACAGTCCTACGGCACCCCACGCTTTCTGGGTCAGCTCCATATCACCTACACCGATGGCACCGAGGCGATCGTCGTCAGCGACGAGAGCTGGAAGGCAGCCCGAGGCCCGATCGTGTTCAATACGATCTATAACGGGGAACACTACGACGCCCGGCTGGAGCAGCCCGGCTGGAGCGCTCCTGGCTTCGACGATTCCGGATGGGAAACAGCAGCGATCAAGCAGGCGCCGGAAGCACGTTTGAAAGCACATATGGCACCACCCGACCGGGTCATGGAACGGCTGGAGCCCGTCGCGATCGAACAGCTCGGTACCGGTCACTACCGGGTCGATTTCGGCCAAGAAATCTCCGGCTGGTTGCATATGTCAGGCTTGAACGGCGACGCCGGCCATCGGATCGATATCAAATACCTCGAGAACAACGCCGTGACCGCCCAGAGCGGACCCAATTCCTACACGCTCAGTGGCGAGGGTGACGAATCCTACGCCGCCCGCTTCACCTGGTTCGTGTTCCGTTTCGCGGAACTGACCAATTGGCCGGGTGAGCTCACCGCTGACCAGGTCGTCGCCGAGGCCGTCTACACCGACGTCCCCACCACCGGCGCATTTGAGTGCTCCAACGAACTCCTCAACCAAATCCACCAGATCTGGTGGCGCAGCCAGACCGATAACATGCACGGCGGCATCGCCAGCGACTGCCCGCACCGTGAACGCTCAGCCTACACCGGCGACGGCCAGGTTGCATGCGTCACCGTTATGCATAGCCTCGGCGCACAGGCGTTCTACACCAAGTGGATCCAAGACATCCTCGGCGCACAAAACGTCAATACCGGGTACGTCCCCAACGGCGCCCCCTGGCAGCCGGGCTGCGGCGGTGGTGTCGCCTGGGGCGCCGCGATCAGCATCATGCCGTGGGAGTTCTACCTGCACTACGGCGATCTCGATATGCTCCGCTATACCTTCGACGGCATGAAGGGCTACATCCGGCATATGCAGAACTGGGTCGACGACGCCGGCATCATGCTCTCCCAAATGCCAAGCGCCGAGAATCCGACCTATTGGATGAACCTCGGCGATTGGTGCGCACCCGGCGAGCTCCCACCCACCGATATGGTGCATACCTTCTATTTCTGGCGCTGCGCAGACCTGACCGCCAAGACCGCCGCCGCACTCGGTGAAGCCGCCGAGGCCGAGAAGTACGCCGCCCTGGCCGAACAGACCCAGCAGGCCTTCCTCAAAAAATTCTTCAATCCCGAAAAGAACAGCTACGGACCCAACGGCGGGAATATCTTCGCGCTGAAAATGGGGGTCCCTGAGGCACAATTGCCCGGGGTCATCGCCGCTCTCAAGGCCGATATCGCCGCCAAAGACGGACACCTCGACACCGGTATCTTCGGCACGCAGTTCTTCTTTGAGACCCTGGCCGAGAACGGCCTCAACGAGCTGGCCTACGCCGCGATCAACAAACGCACCCAGCCGAGCTACGGCTGGTGGCTCGAACAGGGCGCCACGACAAGCTGGGAGATGTGGAACGGTGAAAACTCCAGAAACCATCCCATGTTCGGCGGCGGCATCGTTTGGCTCTACCGGAAATTGGCCGGCATGAACGCCGATCCAGATCAGCCGGGCTACAAACATATCGTCTTCCGCCCGGAGCCGGTCGGCGATGTCGATTACGCACACTACTCCAACCAAACCATGTACGGCCGGGCGGGCATCCGCTGGGATAGACAGGACGACCAATTCTCCATGGAGATCACCGTCCCCGTAGGGAGCACCGCAACCGTCTACGTCCCCGCCAAGGCAACCAGCCGAATCACCGAAGGCGGAGAGCCGATCAAAGCCAATCCACTCATCTCCCCTAAGGGCATCGACGGTGACTACGCCGTCTTCAACGTCGCCTCCGGTAACTACCGGTTCGCCGTGGAATAACGATCCAGCCTGTTTTCGCGGTCCAACCTCACTTCCCGCGGCGCGGGGGCTTCGGCCCCCGCGCGAGGATCGGAGGTCCGCTGCGGGTTTGAACCATAATCAAACGCTGGTGGAGTCCTGGGCCTCGAGCCCAAGTGCGAGAGTCGGAGGTCCGTTGCGGGTGTCCACTCTGTCCACTCTGTCCACCAAGTCCACCCTCCGGTCATCAGCAGGCTCAACGTTCTCAATCACGCTGTCACTGCCCCACCCACTGCGGACCTCCGACCTCCTGCCTGAGGCACCAGCCTCAGGCTTTCGGCCGCCAGGCCGAAACCGACCTCCGACCTCGCCTGATGCCAAAAGGCATCAGGCTTCCGGCCCCCGGCCGGAACGAACCCTTCACCCCCTTCGGCATCAACCAGGAGACCCTGCCGCGTGGACCCCCGCCACCCTCAATCCAGCCCCAATCCCATCCCCGACCAGATGCTCCTCAAACTCGAGGATGTCACCCTTCGCCACGGGAATCGGACCCTCTTCCCACACACCACATGGTCCATCCATCGCCGGCAACACTGGGCAATCCTCGGCGATAAGCACTCCGGTGGCGCGGTTTTGGGACAGGCCCTCGCCCAAAAAGTGCAGATCCAGTCCGGACAGATCACCTACTTCCTCGACTACGCCAGCCGGCCCCATGGCCGACGCTTTTTCGAGCCCGGTGAGGTCGTCCGGTTCTCCCCCGAGTCCTTCGATACTCTCCTGTTCCAAGGCTACCAACAAGCCCGCTGGCAGAGCTTCGAAGGCGGTGGATGCCCTACAGCCGCCGATCTCCTCAATGGCCAGAGCATCGAGAACCGTTCCCCATTTCAGGTGGATCCCCAAAGGGTCGAGGAATCCATCTACATACAGCGACGCACACAGGCTGCACACCTGCTGGGAATCGAGCATCTGCTCCATCAAAAGATGCTCCACTTGTCCACCGGCGAGCGGCGAAAGGTCCTGATCGTACGCGCGCTCATGCAGGAACCCGCCCTCCTGATCCTCGATGACCCATGCGGCGGACTCGACCCCGCGGCCAGGACACGGTTGCTGGCGGACTTGTCGGACCTCATACAACAGCGGACCGAACTCACCCTCGTGGTGGTCGCCACCCGGCCCGAGGAGGTGCCCCACGGCATCGACCATTTCGCCATCGTCCATAACAACCGGCTCGCATGCACAACCCGGAGAGACGAGCACCCATCCATCCTCAACGCACAAGCCCATGTCTGTCGATCCCTCGGCCAGTTGGGCAAGACGAATATCCCTCTGCCCAACCCGATCCGAACGGATTGGTTGGAATGGAGCCGTCCGGAAGGACCCCTCATCACTGTCACCAACGCCACCGTCCGGTACGGGGAGAAAACCATCCTCGAAAACCTCAGTTGGGAGGTCCGCCCAGGCGAGCACTGGGCATTGATGGGACCCAACGGCGCCGGCAAGAGCACCCTGCTCAGCCTGATCCTCGGGGACTCCCCTCAAACCTATGCCCTGGATATCCGAATCGCAGGCCGAAAACGGTCTCCCGGCACCTCCGTCTGGGAACTCAAGCAGAAGATCGGGTTCGTCTGCGCAGAATCGCATGCCTTTCACCCGGCGAACCTCGATTGCCTGAGCATCGTCCTCTCCGGACTTCACGGCACCATCGGCCTCCATCATCCCAGCTCCCATTCCGAACAACAGCAGGCGGAGGCGTGGCTGCAAATCCTCGGCGTTCGCCAACTCACAGCCGTTGCCTTCGGCTCGATATCGCTGGAGGAGCAGCGATTGGTCCTCCTGGCCCGTGCACTGGTCGGGGATCCCGCACTGCTCATCCTGGACGAGATCTGCCAGTCACTGGCCGCCGACACACGCCTGCTCATTCTGTCGGTGCTGAAGCAGTTGTGCCGCCGCCGGCCTCCACTCAGCCTCCTTTTTGTGACCCATCATCAGGACGAGATCCCCGAGGGCTGCAACCGAGTCCTCCACCTTGCCGAAGGGAAAATCGCGAAGATCGAAACCCTGCAGCCCGCCGCAAGTCCGCCCCGATAGCCAGTGCCCGCGCGGCTCATCCGGATGGGGAGGTCTCGCGCAGAGGCGCTGAGGCGCAGAGGGGGGCGGGAATGGGGAGTTATCCCGCAGAGATCGCAGAGGGCGCAGAGGTGTATAGGGACCTACATCGGAGCCGTTTTCAACAACTGCCTTGGTCAACTGAATCGGTA
>CALLYA010000367.1 GCA_937875495.1 uncultured Verrucomicrobiota bacterium | reverse complement strand
GATCTTGCCTCGATCACCTTCCAATCGAATGCCGTCGGCCGACCACACGACGTCGAACTGGTCCCCTTCTTCTCACTGCACGATCGCAGGTATACCGTCTATCTCGACCTCTTCACCGAGGCGTTATGGCAAGAAAACGAAGCAGCACGCCTGGCAGAGTACGCTCGAGAGGAGGCGCTTGCCCGGCGCACAACCGATCTTCTGCGAATCGGCGAGATGCAGCCGGAACGCGACCACCGGTTGGAAGGCGAGCAGACCGAAGCCGGAGAGGCCATGGGCCGTAAATGGCGACACGCGATCGACGGCGGCTGGTTCGCCTTCACAATGAAGGTGCATCCCCAAAAGGCGCATGAGCTGCTTTGCACCTACTGGGGCGATGACGCCCAAAACCGGCAGTTCGACATCCTGATCGACGGGGTGCGGATCGCCACGCAGACCCTCGAACACGAGGCGCCAGGCCGCTTCTTCGAAGTCGCATACCCGATCCCCGAATCGCTGACGCGTGGCCAACAGGAGGTCGTCGTTCGACTGCAGGCGCATCCGGGGAAATGGGCCGGCGGCCTCTTCGGCTGCCGAATGCTCGTCGCCGAAGAATAGCTTCCACCATTCCTTCCAAGTCCAACCGAGGAGACGAGATCTCGTGCAGGCCTCAGCCCCTGATTCTGACGGCATCCTCCACGCCCTCACCCTGACCGGCGACGGCAAGGGTTCACCTGTTGCCGAGTCCGAACTCAATGAGCTCTGGTCGGACGGGAAATCCGCGATCTGGGTTCACATCGACTACTCCCGCGACAAGGCGCAAACCTGGGTCAGGAATTCCAGCGCACTCGATGAGATCGTGGTCGAGGCCTTGCTGGCGGAGGAGACGCGGCCGCGAGTCGTGCCTTTCGGCCCGGGACTCCTGATCTGTTTGCGCGGAGTCAACCTCAACCCCGGAGCGGAACCGGAGGATATGGTCGCGCTGCGGCTCTGGATCGATGAACGCCGAATCATCACCTCCACGCAACGTGCCATCCTATCGATCGGTGACCTGGCCGATGCCCTTCAAAAAGGGCTGGGGCCTTCGGAGCCCGGAGAGTTTCTGGCTGAGCTCTGTGACCGCCTGATCCAGCGTATGGGCGATACCGTGGAGGATCTCGAAATCCAGATGGACGATCTGGAAGATCTTCTCATCGAAGGAGAACCCGAAGGCCTGAGGTACCAGGTCTCCCAACTGCGGCGGGAATCTGTTTCGCTCAAGAAACACATGGCCCCCCAACGCGAGGCGCTCTCCCGTCTGGCCGCGGAGAAATGCCCCTGGCTCTCGACCGACCACCGCAGATTGATCCGGGAGGTAAATGAGCATTTGATCCGCCACATTGAAAACCTCGAGACGGTTCGGGAACGCGCCGCACTCACCCAGGAGGAACTCCTGAGCCGGCTCTCTGAACAGCTCAACGCACGGATGTACGTCCTGTCCCTGATGACAGCCATCTTCCTGCCGCTGAGCTTCCTCACCGGCCTCATGGGCATCAATGTCGGCGGTATCCCCGGGGCGAGTCACCCTTGGGCGTTCTCCATCTTCCTGGCAATCCTCGGCCTGATCGTACTGGTGGAGATCCTCTACTTCCGCAAACGGAAATGGCTCTGAATCAGCTAGAGATCGTCCGAAAAGCCCATTGGGGCATAGCTGAAGGCACTGCGGCTCCGGATGGGGAGGACTCCCGCAGAGATCGCAGAGGGCGCAGAGGGGTATTGGGAGGGGGGAAAAGGAACCTACATCGGAGCCGTTTTCAACAACTGCCTT
>CALLYA010000366.1 GCA_937875495.1 uncultured Verrucomicrobiota bacterium | reverse complement strand
TGAGGCGCCCGCGCCCACCCATATCGCTCTGGTCATCCGCAAACGTGTCGTCGCTTCCCCTTGGCGATCTTGGCGTCTTGGCGGTTCAATTCCCATGCCTTCACGTATGACGACAACGGAATCGTATCCTCGTGGACGGGTGATCAACAATGGCCGGCGCAAAAGATCAACCGCCAAGACGCCAAGAAGATGGAGGGTCCGGCGAGACGTGGCCATCGGGGTGGAACTGTACCTGCCGATTGGACCTGCTGGTGGGCGCCGGACTCATCGTGGTACTGAAGGCCACTGAGGCGCCCGCGCCCACCCATATCGCTCTGGTCATCCGCAAACGTGTCGTCGCTCCCCCTTGGCGATCTTGGCGTCTTGGCGGTTCAATTCCCATGCCTTCACGCATGACGACAACGGAATCGTATTCTCGTGGACGGTTTATCGGCGGTTGGGATCGGTCATGGACCCTACCCACCCCATAACCAGGTCGAAAACGCCACCGCGCCTCTGCGTGAGGCCCTCCGGCTCCGGATGGATAGGACAAGTGGCTGCTTCCACCTTTTCAGACGCCCCCTAGCAAACACCAGGAGTGCCCGGCATCGTGATGCACGGGCACACGCTTGATTCAGACACCCATGCTCACCGCAATGCGCACGTTGGCAGCCTCTTTGGCCTTGGCCTTGGCCCTCGGACGTTGAGCATGACTGGTGATCAGACTCACACGCTGCGCTCCACGCATGCCAGGATCGATCAGGATGGCCGCATAGCTGCCTGAGGCTTCGCCATAGTGGCTGTGGCTGCGCACCATCGACATCGCCCCACCAGTCCCGGCCAGTTGATGCACGACCCCGTTGCGTACCAGCCTGTCGTTGCAGTGGATGTGCCCGTAAGTGCAGGCAATCACACGACCCGGATGGCGGTCCAGGATCTGAAGGAAACCGAGAGTGTCGCTGCTGAACAGGGTTCGCCCCCGCCACTGCGGCCGAAGCATCGGCGGAATGTGAATGAGTACGACATTGGACGGATGCATCGAGAGCGATTCGTCGAGATACTCGAGGGTCCCCGGCGCCAGGCGCTTGTGCGAGCTGTCCAAACCGATGTATTGGACGCCACCGATCACTTTGCGCCAGTTCAGCGGGGAGTGGAAAAATTTCTGGTAGCGCTGAACCCTGCGATCCACCGTCTCTCGCATCCTGCCCGGCCAGGGAATCCCAAGCTCATGGTTACCAATGTTGAAGAGACGATGTACACCAGGGAACTCTTGCTCGATCACCCGGCGCGCCCTGCGATAATTTCGCTCGGATCCAGTAAAGACCGTGTCACCGTTAAAAATAACCGCGGCGATGTTTTCGAAGTCAACCTTGGGCGAACGGCGCAGTTTATCCGCTAAGACACGAAAATCGGGAATCCATCCGGGTCTGCATCCGGTATCGGACAGGATCAAAACACGCTCCTGCCCGTCCCGAAGAGGCCTGGAGACCTCGTGGGAGGAGAGAATATCGTAAACCAAAGTAACCAAGCTCCTGTGGAGAAATCGCCCTGTGTTCGTGGATCCCAAGGGAACGTCCTTATACAGGCGTTTCATTTGGAATCGGTTTTGAGGTTTAATTTTTCACAATCCCTCTCTGTCGTCAATGGAGGACCATGCAATGACCCCATTGGCGACCACCTGCAATCGCCACCGCCCATCCGAAAACCGTTTTGGACCACAATGAAGGGTCGCCGGGGCCAGATGGGAGGCCCCCCGCAGAGATCACAGAGGGGCACTGGGAGGGGGCAATGCAGATATGGCGGAGCTGTTTCCCGCACCAGGCTTGGTTTGCTGATACGGTAAATCCAGAAAAAAATTTCCCTGAAGTGGGGATCGGAGCATGGACCCTACCCACCCCATAGCCAGAGGGTATCCGAAAAGGTGAATGGCGAAGCAAGATCGGGGTCGGGGTCGCTATCGGTCTCGGTATCGAAAGGCCGCGGGATGGGATTCGGACACGAGAAACCGGGTATCGCAACTGTATTGTTGCGGTGCTGACACAGTTCGGCGGTGAAGTTTGGGCTGTCCATGAGGGTCAGACGCCAACCAGAACAGGGATCGATTCCGATCCCGATTCCGACCCCGACCCCGATTCAGCCAATGATCTGACGGATCAGCAACCATTGCCTGGAGGCGACACCTGAAGGAACGTGCCTTTTCGGACAACCACTAGCCAGGTCGAAAACCCACCGCTTCCTCTGCGGAAGGCTCTCCGGCTCCGTATGGTCGGGATCGGTAAGCTGCAGTTGATGCCTTTTCGGATGATCTCTCGCTGGTATGAAGAGGCCTCAGTTTCTCCTTGTTCCCTATGCGACTCAAACTCTATATGCTGTAACCACGAGATAGCGCCTGCCCACGCCCCTCGCTTGCCCCGGCCCCGAAGCACCGGGCGTGACAAATCCTCTCACCAATAAAAAATAGCCGTCGCCTTCGGGCGCAATTCGCAAAGCGGGCGAGGCAAGCGGATAGAATAGCGTTTGAGTAGGGCCCGAATCCCAGGATCAGACTGCAGGCAAGCAAAGTGCCTGCTTGGCGCGGGCGCCCCATGGAGATCGCACATTTTCGGAAATTCACGTCTTTAGGGAGGACCACGGTGAAACAGCCAACAACCCATGAACAGCCGGTTCCACAGCATTCCGACGGGAGCGCCGCCAAGAAGCAGGAAGCTCAGGCCATCCAATTCCTGAATCAACACAGGAACGCGATGATCGCGGGCGTTGTCGTCGCGTTCGCCATCGTGATGGGGTTGGTCTTCTACCTCAATCAGCAGTCAAGGCGCGAACGAGAGGCGACACTGGAGCTGTTCAATGGCGAGACCGTCGAGGATTTCACGGCGGTTGCGGAGAAGTATTCGAGCACGACCTCCGGTGGCTACGCGATCTACATGGCCGGAGAGGCCGCCCTCGCAGAGGGCAATCCCGATCAGGCATTGGAACTGCTGAAGAGCTTTGTGCAGGACCATCCCAAGGATGAGTTGGTGCCCTCCGCCCAATTCGCGATCGGAAAGGCCCTCGAGAACAAGGATGCTACCGATGAAGCCCTGGCTCAGTACCAAAGCGTCGTCGCCTCCTACCCCCAAAGCTTTATCACACCCGAGGCGCAACTGGGCATCGCACGCTGCTACGAGCTGAAGGGTGAGCTCGAATTGGCGCGCCAGACCTACAACACCATCATCGCCGATTACGGCAACAAGCTCTGGGCACAACAGGCCGATCAGCGCCTCCAGAAGATCGGCCTCGCAGCCGCACCGGCGGATGATGCCTCCGTGGAAACCGAATCGGAGGTCGAACCTGCCGCAGCCGTCGAACCTGCCGCAGCCGAGGCACCAACGCCGGCTGAGGCCGACGAATCCGAATCCATCCCCGCCGAGCCCGCTGGCGAAACAGAGCTCGCGCCCGCCCCAGAAACAGATTCTGAACCCGACACATCACCGGTGGAAACTCCAGAGGAATCCATCCCCGAGGAATCCACCCCTGCCGATGCACCGGCTGAGGTCGAGGCGGACAGCACCGAGGTCGCACCGGAAGAGGTGCCTTCGGAAAATCCTGCACCTCCCGCACCTCAGGAGTAGTCGCTTTATCGGGCATCCTTCCCCGTTCGAAATGGCCCGGGAAACCTCTCGGGCCATTTCAATTTTTTTGACCGTCCCGGCCGAAGACGATTCGCACCATCATGGTTACCGATCCCTCACCACAAACCGCCCCTCGACCCGGGGAGCTGATCGCGATGCTGATCACCGGAGCCGGGCAGGTCGTTACCGATTCGCTCGCCAGAATGGGATGCATTTCCGCCTGGGGCCCGTTGGAAGCCGATGCCATCTTCAACTTGGCCGCCGCCCTGGCTTGGACCCTCTACCTCGCCTTCCGAGTGCTCACGGTCCCGGGGCAGATCCAGGCATGGGGGTTTCGTTCCGATCATCTCAAACACGGCACCTACCTCAACGGCATATTCCTCGCCTGCGCCGTCCCCCTCATCCTGCTGCTCGGCCTCCTTTTGCGAAGGTATCCCCAACCGGCCGGATTCTGGATCGCCCTGGCCATCTATCCCATCTGGGGCATCGCGCAGCAATTCGCCCTGCAGAATTTGGTCAGACACAACCTCTCCCGATGGATCCCAGGTGCGTGGCCTCGGATCATCCTGACGGCCTCCCTATTCAGTGTCGCCCACACACCCGATCTTCCACTCATGATCCTCACCTGGATCGCCGGAATCGCTTTCTCGTGGATCTACGAAAAGGCACCCAATATCTGGCCCCTCGGGCTTGCGCATGGCGTTCTCGGGACCCTGGCCTACTACATCATATTGGGCCGGAATCCACTCGCGTTCTAGAGGTCATCCGGAAACCGTATTGGGTCACAACGAAAGGTCACCGGGGCCGGATGCGAAGGACAGGAAGGGGGGAGGAAAGGTGAAAGGTAAATCGGAAAGACGCGAAGACACGAAGGTCCGGAAGGAGAGGTTTTCTTGGGGGGGGCTGTGATCCCGGCAACGGCCTTGGTCCGCTGAAAACGGTTTATCTAATAAAAATTCCCAAAAGGTAGGCATCAGACCACTGGCCCTACCCACCCCCATGGCCAGGTCGAAAACGCCACCGCGTCCTCTGCGCCCTCTGCGGGAGGCTCTCCAAATCCGGATGGGCGAGACAGGAAGGGGGGAGGAAGGTGAATGCTAAACAGGAAAGACGCGAAGACACGAAGGTCCGGAGGGAGAGGTTTTCTTGGGGGGGCTGTGATCCCGGCAACGGCCTTCGTCCGCTGAAAACGGTTTATCTAAAGCCCATTCGAAAAGGAGCGCTCCTTCATGCGTCTCCTCCAGGCAATGGTTGCCGACCAGTCAGATCATTGTCTGAATCGGGGTCGGGGTCGGGGTCGGAATCGATTCCTGTTCTGAATGGCACTTGGCCCTCATGGACCGCTCAAACTTCGCTGCCAAGTTTTGTCAGTACCGCAACAATACGGTTGCGGTACCCGGTTTCTCATGCACGAATCCCATCACGCGTCCCTGCAATACCGATACCGATAGCGACCCCGACCCCGACTTCGCTTCGCCATCTACCTTTTCGGATAGCCTCTATCGAATAAAATTTCACCAAAAGGTAGGGGATTAGAGCATGGACCCAACCCACCCCAAAACCTGGCCGAAAACGCCACCGCGCCCTCTGCGGGAGGCTCTCCAAATCCGGATGGAGAGATCAGGTTGGGAAAGCGGCTACCTTTTCGGATAGCGTCATTCTCAGGCTCAGATCGGCAATGCGCACAGGCACTCCCCCACGCGGGCTGGCGAGCGGTCCCTGGCCTCGATCAACCACGGCCCCTCAGGGCGTCCCGATTCCGCAACCCCCATCCGGCGCAGCTCCGGGGAACTCCGTGTCGCGCCCCAGTCAACTACACAACACTGGGGGAACCAGGGTGCCCATACCCGTGGATCCGTCGAAACAAACATCGATACCACGCGGAGTCCAAGCGCACCCGCCAAATGCCCGATACCGGAGTCGTGCGTCACGACCCATCGAGGACCGCAAGCGAGAAACCCGGTGAGATCGCAGAGGTCTAGTCCGGCAGCCACAGGATAGGCCGACCGGCCCTCCGGCGACAATCGCTCCTCCTCCGCCGGACCCATCAACAACACCGGTTGCAACCCCCATGCCTCCCGTAAGGCCTCCACGAGTGCGAAGAACGCGGCCTCATCCAGGTTTTTGCGTTGCGACCCGCTGCCTGGGTGGGCGATGAAGGCGGCCCCAGGAGAAACACCAAGTTCCCGCCAATGCCGCATACCGCACGCCTTCCACCCCTCAGGAATCCGCAAAGGATAGGCATCAGACCACGCCGCAAGAGACTCCGCCGACCGGACGGGACCATCAACCTCGACCTGCGACAGGAGCCAGAGTGCCGCAGGTACCGGCTCGGCACCGCTGGTTTGTGGCGGGGGCAGGACCGTTACCCACCCGACCTCCCGGTCGCCGAAGAGGTTCGCTCGCAGCACGCCCTCCGGATCACGCAAAAACGAGGTAACCCGGCTCACCCGGTCCCAAGTTCCCATCGGCTGAATAGACATCCCCTCTGCACCGCTCCGAGGGCTGAACCATGCGGCGGCCGCAGGCCCGTCCAATGCCAAACGCGGGGTCTCAAAACCGAGTCCGCAAAGCCATGGCCCGTACCGCCCCGTACTGAGCCACTGAAACCATGCGCAGCGCCGGCGCCGACTCCATGCCGCAGGCAGTGAGAGAAGCATGTCCCCCAATCCGCCGGAGCGGATGAAGAGCTCGCCCATGCCTTCGTCCGTGAAGTCGTTCACTTCATCTCCTGCCGCGCACGGAATCACTGGATGCGTGGATAGACCACCCCGCCGAGCACCAAGAGACAGACCCCGAGCAGAATCCCAGACCAACAGATGAGACGGAACCGAGCCGGTGTCCGCATCTGCCAGCCCAGGAAGTCGCGCAGCAGATGCGGGGAGAAACCGAAGATGATCCCGCTGACCGCCATTGTATACCCGATCAGGGTGATCGGGAGACGCAACGCACTGTAGTAGACGAAGGCCGACATCACCACCGGGCGAGCCAGAAGAAGCAAGAGCGCGGAGAAAGCGCGGGCATTGAGAAAGCTGTCCATGAATCGAACCAACAACACCCACACGACCGGCGCACTGACGATCACCAGCGGCTGCATGGCCTTGAACGACTCAGATTCACCAGCGGCCCTATGGACCCACCAGGCCGTCCATAGAATCACAACGGCCGTGAGAAAGGGAGCCATCCTCCGGTTTCGAGGGAATGCCTTGATCCAGGCCATCGCACGTTCACTGTCGAACAGCGCGTACGCCCTGGTGGCAAGCAGATAAGCACCCAGGGCCAATGCGATCGTGACCAGTGAGGGGTTCTTCAAAATCATCTCCTATTCCAAAATCACGGGATCTCCGTAAAGTGTGAACGGCATCGCGCGTTCGATCCGAATCGGCAGTAATTGCCCAACATGCCGGGGGCTGCCGGGATACACAACAATCTTATTGCTTCGGGTGCGTCCGGAAAGGCGGTCGGGATTGCGCTTGCTCGGGCCTTCGACCAACACCTCCTCGATACTCCCTACCAGGCATTGGTTATGCCGCATCGCCTGCTCCTCAAGCAGAGCGAGCAGAATCTGGTTGCGTTCCTGCTTAACCTCCTCCGGCAACTGGCCATCCATCGCGGCAGCCGGGGTATCGCGCCGTTTGGAATACCGGAATACAAAGGCATTGTCAAAATCAGCGGCCTTGACCACGTCGATCGTGTCCTGGAAATCCTCCTCGGTCTCCCCAGGAAAGCCCACGATGATGTCGGTCGTGATTGCAATGGAAGGGACCAACGATCGGAGCCGTTCCACCTTTTCCAGAAAGAGCTCCTTGGAATAGGTGCGACGCATCTGCTTCAATATCCGAGTTGAACCAGACTGCAGCGGCAAGTGCATGTGTTCACACAACTTGGGAAGGTCGCGGAATGCCTCCATCAACTCCACCCGCAGCCCCTTTGGATGCGGCGAGGTGAAACGGATCCGCTCGAGCCCCTCAATCTCATGCACACGCTCAATCAGACGCACAAACGGCATGCACCCCCGCGATCCGAGCTCCTTGACCCCATAGGAGGTCACGATCTGGCCTAAGAGTGTGACCTCCCGCAAACCGGCCGCGACCAACCCCTCCACCTCGTCAGCAATCTCTTCGATCGATCGGCTCTGTTCTTCTCCACGCGTGCTCGGCACGATGCAGAAACTGCAACGCTGGTTGCATCCGCGCATGATCGATACAAACCCGGAGACCGCAACCTCCGTTGGTGCATGTCGCGCCAACAGGGATAGGCCTGCCTGGTCTTCCCCAACCGCAACTACCGACTTTCGCGAGCCGGAGTCCGAGCCGAGTTTGCCAAGGATCTCCGGTACCCGATGGAATTGTTGGGTTCCAGCGACCAAATCGAGACTCGGCACCCGCTCCAACAGCTCCGCTCCCCGGCTCTGCGCCATGCAACCCATCACGCCCAAAACGAGATCGGGACGGTCCTTCTTCAGGACCGCCGTCATTCCCATCTTGCCCAGCGCCTTCCGTTCCGCCTGGTCCCTGACGCTGCACGTGTTGAACAGGATGATGTCCGCGTCCTCCATGGAGGTCGCCTGCTCCCACCCCTCTTCGATCAGCAGCGCGGCAACGGACTGCGAGTCCCGTTCGTTCATCTGGCAACCGTAGGTCCGTATAAAAAAACGACCGCGTGTCTGCGCCTGTTCCGACATGCTTACACTCCCACTCAAAACCACCGACACGCACAGCGGCATGCACATTCATCCCCTCTGCGATCGGTTTCCATTCGTAAGGTTGGGAATGTATGCCGTATCAAACAATCCTGTCAAAAGGGGTTGGCCAGCGGTCGTCCGAAAACCCCATCGGACCACAACGAAAGGTCGCCTTGGACGGAGGAGGAGGACTCCCGCAGAGATCGCAGAGATCGCAGAGATCGAAAAGGGGGATGAAAAAGGGGGGATGCAGATTCGTCGGGGCTTTTTTCTGCACCAGACTTGGTCCTCTGAAACGGTACATTTGACAAATTTTCCCAAAGGTAGGGATCAGAGCATGGAACCTACCCACCCCCATGGCCAGGTCGAAAACGCCACCGCGTCCCCTGCGGGAGGCTCTCCGGATCCGGTTGGGAAAACGGCTACCTTTTCGTGCGACCTCTACCCAAGATGGCTCTCGCTGCGGATCAAATCCATAAACTCACTCCGTGTCGATGCGCGGGAACGAAAGGCCCCACGCATGGCGCTGGTCATCATCACCGATCCAGGCTTCTTGATCCCGCGCATCGTCATGCAGGTGTGAATTCCCTCGATCACCACACCCACACCCTTCGGAGTCAGTACCTCTTCGATCGCGTCCGCAATTTGTGAGGTGAGTCGCTCCTGCACCTGCGGTCGACGGGCAAACCCCTCGACAACCCGGGCGAGCTTGCTCAGCCCCACGATCTTGCCGTTGGGTATGTACCCCACGTGAGCCTTGCCGAAGAACGGCATGAAATGATGCTCGCACATCGAGTAGAAAGGGATGTCCCGTAGAATCACCATCTCGTGATGGTCCTCATCGAAGGTCGTCGCCAAGTGGTCCCGGGGATCCTGGTCCTTACCCTGAAAGATCTCCTCGTACATCCGCGCGACCCGGCACGGGGTTTCCTTCAGCCCCTCACGATCCGGATCCTCACCAATCGATCGCAGAATCGTCCGAAAGGCTTGCTTGATGGCTTCAGCATCGAAGCCGTTCTGATTGTCCATGGTTCCCTATACCCTCGTCCCTTGGGGACTCCCCAATGTGCTGATGCGTTGTTGCAAGTGACCAACCAATGCCTCGATACCAAGCCGATATCCGTCCGCCCCGAACCCGAGGATCTGGCCCAGACAAACCGGCGCCAGCAAGGAGCGATGCCGGAATTCCTCGCGCGCATGGACGTTGGAGAGATGGACCTCGATCACCGGCAGGCCGATACCCGCGATCGCATCCCGTATGGCAATGCTCGTGTGGGTATAGGCACCCGGGTTGAACACAACCCCTGCATACACGTCCATCGCCTGATGCAATAGATCAATCAAACACCCCTCATGATTGGATTGCTCCCAGGCTTGATCTACACCCAAATGTTCGGTCGCGGCCCGGGTCGCCCGCTCAATGTCGTCCAAGGTCATTCGGCCGTATACCGTCGGCTCGCGCGCACCCAACAGATTCAGGTTCGGACCGTTTAAAACCAGGATTTTCATGGCTCCATCTCCTTCAAAAGCCTTGCCCTCTCAATGTACTCCATCCCCGGAGCCTCGAAGCCCTCCTCGATCAAGGCCTCACCCAAACGAGCATTGTACTCCGACTTGTTGGGATAGAGCCGCACCGCCTCTTGCAGATGCCGCACCGACGCATCGGAGTCACGGCCCAGTTCCTTCCCGTACTCGCGCAAAAAATTCCCCATCTCAGCATGGTACGCCGCACGGGTCGGCACCAAATCGAGGATCCGTAAATAGTCGGCATACGCCGAATCCATACGCCCCAGCAGACTGCGCACCCGGGCCCGAAGCCGGAAGGCCTCCGCGTTGCCGAGCCCATACCCAATGGCCCTGTCCAAGGCCTGTTCACATGCATGCGGACTTGTCGGGTAGAGCGCGACCGCACCACGGAAGTGAAGCTCCGCCTTGATGAGCATGGCCGCACTCAGCAGTCCGCACACCGTCAGTACCACCCCGCCTCCCCATGCCCATCGCGCCGGGATGCGCCATTCCAAGCGATTCGGCCACGGAACATACCCCATCAGCCAACCGGTCATCCAGAGCGCCAGAAAAGCGTCGCCAGGAACAAACCAATGGAAATCGGCCAGGTTGTGCAACCACCAGGCAGTCAGCCCCACACAGGCGGTGATGAGTCCCATCGGACCACCACAACACTCCCGATTCTGACCCGCGGAACGTAACAACATCGCCGTCGCGACCAACACCACCACAGTCAGAGACACCGCCGTCAGGAGCCCCGGGAAACCCGAATCCGCAGCGGACTGCATCCAGAAGTTGTGAGCGGTCTGAGTCTCTTCATTGCCAGGGAGCATGACCCGCGGATAGGCGATGCTGAATCCTCCAGGCCCCACACCTGTCATCGGATTCTGTCGCATCAGCTCGAGCGCCCCGCGCCAATAGCCCATTCGTGCATCCCATGTACGCACCGCTTTCTGCAGCAGCGGCTCACCCCACATCCAAAGCCCGAACAACCCCACGCCTCCAGCGAGGGCAACCATCCCGAAAACCGGCCTTCGCCGCCGCGGCGGAACACTCCAAAGCAAAGCCCAGGCAATCCCCCCGAGCAGGGCGATCCAACCGGCCTTGCTCTCCGCAAACACAAGCGTGCATCCCACGAGCAGCCCGAGCGCCAACGGGATCCATCGCAGGCCCCCCACACCCGGGAAACGCTTCCGCAAAACCGCCAGCCCCGGCCCTACCGACCCAGCAAACGCCGCCAGCAAAAAACCGGTCAGCAGATTTGGATTCAGAAAGGGACCATACACCCGATTGCTCGACAGTTTCCCGGCCAGGACCTCCGGTACGTTGGCCCAATCCCCACCATATTGCTGGAGGACAAACCTGCGCGTGGCCTCGATCCCTCCCATTCGCTGCTCAATCGCAGACCAACAGGTAAAGAGAATCGCAACCCATACGAGCAACATCAGCAGACCATACCGAGTCTGGTCCCGACCCGCCCAGCGGCCCAAAACCCAACAGACCAAGCCGGAGCCCGACAGCAACAGGAACCGCACGGTCACATAACGATATTCAGAAAACGCCCAACCGGTCAGGAGCGGGAGCAAAAACCAGAGAAACAGCGCGGCGTCGACCGCAGACAGCCGCCATCGGGTGCCCGAACGCGGAAGACCGATGTGGACCAAAAGCCCTAACCCCAGCAGGAATACCAGGGCGTAAACCCATTCCACCGGCCAAGGGCCGAGCAGGGCCACAACCGGATCCCCATACGGTGTCGGTGCGAAATTCGGATTCTCCGGGTTCCCGAATCGCAGCGGGAGCAGGAGCAGGAGGAGGCCCAATCCCCACCAGAGCACCCGGAACAGGGGTGACTGCGAGGGCGAGGCCATTCCATCCCTCGGAGCGCTTGGAGTCTGCGCCGCTGACGGTTTTCGCATCGACCTCGATGACGATTTTTGCGCCCGGCCGGTCCTCCGCAGCCGATCACTGCTCATAGAATTCCTCATCCGTGTCGGCAAGGCCGTCCTGCTCCGGCAACGGCTCTTCTGGATCATCAATGAAGGCCGCGGACGGTCCTCCTCCCCGATTCCCACGGCTCTGTGAAAGCAGTTCAACCTCGTCTACGCCCACCTCGGCAAGGCGCTGATCTTCAAACTGGAGAACCAATGACCGCTTGAGAATGAAACGATCCACAACGCGTGCCTCGCCTTGGGCACAGCGCACACACGCCCCGCGACGCGGCAGTTCACGATCGTGTCGGCGATAGACGTCGTGTTCAAACTGCAGGCAACATTTGAGGCGACCACAGAGCCCCGAGACGTTCCCCGGGGTCAGGTTGAGTTGCTGGTCTTTGGCCATTCGCACATTGATGCTGTCAAACTCGTTCATCCAGGAAGAACAACAGAGGCGCCGCCCACAAACCCCGGTTCCGCCCGCGATCTTCGAAGCATCGCGCACACCGATCTGCCGAAGCTCCACACGCATGCGAATTCGACTCGCCAACTCCCGTACCAATTGTCGGAAATCGACCCGCCCCTCCGCCGAAAACTCGAAGACCACCTTGCTCTTGTCGAGCCCGAAATAGGTGCGTACCAGCTTCATCGGAAGCCCGAGGGTGATGATCAGTTCCTGGCAAACCTCATGCGCCGGCCCCGCCAATGCATGGACCTCCAATGCGCGGGTACGGTCCTCCTCCGTGGCGAGACGCAAGACCTTGCAACGGTCCACCGGATCCACACCATCCGAGGGCGTCGGATCAATATAGGTGACCGTCGCGAATTCCTGAACCCGCGGCGCATCAACGACGCATTCAGCGCCAACCGTCAACTCTGGATTCTCTGCCTCGACATAACATCGCAGCCGTATGCCAGAGTCTGTCTGCACCTGCAAAAACCGCATATTGCCCATCCCCGGAAATCGTCTCTCGCCAATCCGCCGATCGCCTTCCCACCATTCCTGCTCTGTACCCCCGCCCGGGCGGACCCGAATCCACGACAACCATAGCGGTCGCCGAGAGGATGGTGAAGAAAATTGATCCTGGCAGATAAACCTCTGCCTGGGTGAACCCTCCATCTCAATGGCCGGATCGGCAAACGGTTCAACTCAATTCCTTGCGGACGGCGAGACGAACATCCGCAGGGCCGCCAACTCCGTGCTCACATCCTCCCGAACACTTCGATCCCATTGTCCGCGAAGGCGCTCCAATTCATCCATGCAGGCCATCGCCATCTTCGGAGAGATCCGGGCTGCCGCATCCTGCACCCTGGAAGCATCGGCGGTGTAGTGCAACAGTCCGGCATCCATGGAACGTCCCACCAAATAGACATCCCGAAACCAAAAAAAGAGCTGCTCGATCAGGGCCCCCCGACTATGCCGGTATTCGCTCTCCACAAGATCTTTATGCTCCTGCTCGACCTTCTTCTGATCAGCCACGCGGAAACCCTCGCCCAGGGTCTCGAGGCCCCGCTCTAACAGCGGTGCAAGCCGTTCCTCCGTCTCCTCGCGGATCTGAACGAGTGCCTTGCCAACCAAGGCACTGAACCGAAACGAGAGCTCGGGGCCCCTGCCCATGGAGGCCAAAGAAGCAATCATGGGTGCGATCCCTTCGGGCACCGCACAGCCGGCTGCCGTCGGTGGAATGAATCGAAGCCGCACACAACGCGATCGTATCGTGTCCAGTAATAACTGTGGGGAGGCGGTGATCAAGACCATCACGGCGTGCGACGGCGGCTCCTCAAGCGTCTTGAGAAAGGCGTTGCAGGCATCGTTGCCCATCCGTTCGGCTTGGTCCACCACAACCAGCCGTTTTCCTCCGCCACTCGGGGAGATCCCAACCCAGTGAATCACCTCGTGGATTTGGTCCATGGTGATGATCCGCGACTTCGAAGAGGGCGTGACCCAGTTAAGGTCGTAATGCTCACGCTTCAACCAGCCCCGGCAAAAACGACAGACCCCACACCCGACGCCCGGATTCTCGGGACAATTCAACGCCGCTCCGAGCCTGAGCGCCGCCGCCTCCAGTCCGCTACCCGGTTCTCCAGTGAAGAGCCAGGCATGCGGGACCCGGCCCGCGGCAATCGCATGCAGGATCGAATGAACCACTCTCGGCTGTCGCTGCTCCAGGTCATGCCACATAGTCCCGCAACCTTTCCCAAATATCGGCCGCCACCACTTCTGTGGGCCGATCCGCACGGATCACCCGAAACCGTTTCGGATCCCGCGCCGCTAAGTCCAAGTACCCCTCGCGGACCTTTTGATGAAACGCCAGCCCACGTGCCTCAAAGCTGTCGGCCCCATCACGGTCCGAAGCACGCCCCGCAACCCGCCGCAGGCCCACACCCACATCCAGATCCATCAGGAGGGTCCTGTCCGGCATGCACCTACCGACGGCAAGCCGGTTGACTTCATTCAGCACCCCCAGCGCAACACCCCCCGCATACCCTTGATAGACCGCGGTGGAATCCAAAAACCGGTCGCAGATCACCCATTGCCCGGCATCCAAAGCGGGGGCAATCACACGTTCCACCAAGTGCCGGCGCGCCGCACAGAATAGGAAAAGCTCCGTCACCCCATCCAGCGCCTCGCCCGTGGCGTCATGCTTCACCACGTTGCGAACCCATTCGCCCAAGGCTGTGCCCCCCGGTTCCCGCAAGAGGATCACCCTCAGCCCCAAGCCTTCCAGCCGTCGGGCCAAACCTTGTATCTGGGTCGTTTTTCCGGCACCTTCCGGTCCCTCAAAGGTAATGAACCGCCCTTTCAATCCCACCTCCCCATCGCTCGCCCTTCAGGTTGCCTACGGCCGCACCCCGTAGAGTCTGCGGACCAAATCGAGATCTTCCGGAACCGTCAATTTCAGGTTGAGGCTGGAACCAGGCACCAGACGTACCCGATATCCGGCACGCTGCGCCATCGCCACATCATCGGTGAATTCCAACTCCCCAGAGCCAAACCGCCGGTGGGCGTCCAAGATCCACGAGAGGCGAAAGGCCTGAGGAGTTTGCATCCGCCACAAACCCGCCCTGTCAATCGTCGTCTCCGCCCAGCCCTCATCCGAGGCCCTGCGGAGCGTGTCCGCCAAGGGTAGCGCCGCAGCCGCCGCACCGTCCGCCTCAGCCGCCGCAAGGACTCGCGGGACCAGGGCCTCATCCAGGCAGGGGCGGGCACCGTCGTGGATCGCGACATACTCCGGCGGAGTGTCCGTCGTCGTCAGCCTTTGCAAACCGGCCGCAACCGAATCCTGCCGGCGACGCCCACCGTCCACCTGATGGAGGCGCCAATTCCAACCGGTACATTCGTCGCACAGCCGCCCGAATCGCTCCGCCGAGGTGACCATCGCCACTTCAGAGAACCGGCCCGTGCGATAAAAAGCATTCAACGCATGCCAAAGTACAGTATGATCACCCAACCGAATCATCAGTTTGTCCACCCCACCCATCCGGCGGGCATTCCCCGCAGCGACTAAGACCAGCCCCCACCGAGGAGACTCCTGCTTGCGATAGGACGTCATCACACACTCCCCATTCACACGTTCGCAGCTCCGCTTGCCAAGGGTGTACCATTGCCGGAATCTATCGATCAAGCAATCGCAACCGGCGCACCCCTAGTCGGGCCGAACCCATGACCATGAGATCCCCCCCTTATGCGTCACCACACCACACGGAGAGGACCATCATGATTCGAGTAGGAATCGGATACGACAGCCATCGATACGATCAAGAGCGCCCGCTCATTCTGGGCGGGTATTGCGTCGACCATAGCTACGGACTTTCAGGGCACTCGGATGCGGACGTCCTGATTCATGCCCTTGTGGACGCGATCCTCGGTGCCGCCGCCTTGGGCGATATCGGCCGCCATTACTCGAACACCGACCCTCAATGGCGGGACGTATCCAGCACCATCTTCCTCAAAGACACCCTGGACCTAATCCGAGAACACGGTTGGAATTTGCAGCAAATCGACGCCACCATTGTGGCGGAGCAACCCACTCTCTCGCCTGCCATCGATGCCATTCGCGAATCGCTCGCCGAGATCCTGAACATCCCGCTGACGGCGATCGGATTGAAGGCCTCGACCAATGAGGGGATGGGCTGGATCGGACGCAGGGAAGGCATGGCCGTTATCGCCGTAGCTACCTTGGCCTCCCGTACCGATTCGTGAATGACGAAGATTTTTTGTTTTCAGTCTGTTCCATGAACAGACCATAGGAGACCGTGGATGGCCTTGCAGTTCTTCAATTCGCTGACGAGATCCAAGGAGGAGTTCGTTCCTCTCGATCCCGAACTGGTGCGTCTCTATACCTGTGGCCCCACAGTATATGCCTTTGCTCACATCGGGAATTTCAGGGCCTATGTCTTCGAGGATATCCTGCGGAGACACCTCGAATACCGCGGATACAAAGTCTACCACGTCATGAACCTGACCGATGTGGACGACAAAACCATCCGCGGCGCGCGCGAGCAGAACATCTCGATCGACCAATTCACGGCCCCGTTCAAGGCAGCCTTCTTCGAGGATGTCGCCACCCTCCGCCTCAAACCCGCGGATCAATACCCCGAAGCCACCCGCCATGTTCCTGAAATGATCCGGATGATCGAAATCTTGATCGCGAAGGGCCACGCGTATCAGGCGGACGACCACTCCATCTATTTCAGAATTTCCTCCTACCAGGAGTATGGGAAACTCGCCCATCTCGACCGCCAAGACCTCCAAGCCGGCGCAAGGGTGAGCCAGGACGAGTACGAAAAGGAAACCGCGGCCGATTTCGCACTCTGGAAGGCTTGGGACCCACAGGACGGAGACGTCGCATGGGACAGCCCATGGGGGCGTGGCCGCCCCGGTTGGCACCTCGAGTGCTCCGCCATGAGCATGAAATACCTGGGTGAGACCTTCGACATCCACACAGGAGGAGTCGACAACCTCTTTCCCCATCACGAAGATGAAATCGCTCAAAGCGAATGCACCACCGGCAAAACATTTGTGCGCTATTGGCTGCACTGCGAACACCTGATCGTCGACGGTCGCAAGATGTCCAAGTCGCTCGGAAACTTTTTCACCGTCCGCGACCTCGTCTCCCAAGGCTTTCACGGTCGAGAGATCCGGTTCGAACTTCTCAAGGCACACTATCGGCAACAACTGAATTTCACCACCGAAGGCCTTCGCGGTGCGCGTCAAGCACTGGCCAGAGTCGATCAACTCCGCCATCAGCTCAAAGAGCTAGGGGCCCAGCCTACAACATCCTCGACTTCCCACGCCCCATCGGAGATTGCCGACCAAACACAGGCCTTCTTGGAGCAGTTCGGGGCCGCTTTGGACGACGATCTCAACACCCCGGATGCCTTGGGTGCCTTGTTCGCTCTCGTCCGAGAAACCAACAAATGGATCGACGCAGGCAGGCTCCAAGCAAACGATGCCCAGGTGATTTGGGATGCCCTCTCCACAATGGACCGTGTCCTGGCCATTCAGACGGATGCTTCGGAGGCCGCAGGTCCTCCCGATGCCGTCGTTCAATTGGCGGAAGCGCGTATGCGTGCGCGTAAGGACCGGGATTGGGCAGAGGCGGATACCCTTCGAGAGCAGATCACCACCGCCGGTTGGATCGTGGAAGACACCCCGAGTGGCTACCGCCTCAAACCGGCGGAATAAGGAAGGGTCGTCCGAAATACGCGCGCTCCATCAGGCGTCGCCTCCAGGCAAAGGTTGCCGATCCGCCGGATCATTGTCGAAATCGGGATCGGGATCGATTCCTGTGCTGTATGGCACCTGGCCCTTCGATACCGATACCGATACCGA